>NZ_KB822964.1:0-180829 GCF_000364985.1 Thioalkalivibrio sp. HL-Eb18 | reverse complement strand
GCACCACCAGCACCACCCGGTACTCGAACAGGGGAAGATCCCGAACCCGCCGCAGCGTCGTCTCGTGCACCTGACGCGTCCGGTGGCCGCAGCGTTCGCAGTGCATCCACTGCCGCGTCGGCTTCAGGTGCAACTCCAGCGTGCCGCCCGCCTCGTCCGGCCATACCGCACGTTCCAGCCGATAGCCTTCCCAGCCGCCCAGCTTCTGCAGCGTCTTCTTGTCCAGCATCCCCCTCTCCCGTGTCCAACCCGGCTCCACGCGAGATTACGATGCCCTTCAGCGCACGAATACCTCCCCGGTATCCTTCGATGAACCTTTTTTGTAGGAGATGACCGTTCCTACTGATTGACCCAGCGTCCCTGCGCATCCCTGCATGCCGTACCGTTTACTGTTTCCGGCTGGCCGTTCATCGTCGTCTGCACCTGGTACTCGCGGCAGTCCTGCCCGTGCGCCTGATAGGTACGCGTGGGGGTAGCCTGATACTGGTATCCGGTATTGGGGTTCTGCCAGGTGGATGCCCGGTGATCCGGGTTGTGCTCCAGGGTATGCGAAACCTGCTGGCGATCGACCTGGTCCATAGTGCGCCCAACGGAGCCGCCGATCGCTGCGCCGGCCAGCGTACCGGCGATGATCGCCGCGGTCCGCCCCCGGCCACCGCCGATCTGGGAACCGATGACCCCACCGGCCGCACCGCCAATCACCGCTCCGGTCTGCTGTTTGGTGGGCGGCGTCTGGCAACCGGCGAGCAGAAAGGCCACGCTCGCCACCGCCGCTAACAACACTGTCTTCTTCATCTCTGCCTCCGTTGCGCGGCCACGGGACCGCACTGCACAACTGCATCATTCAAGTTAGCGGCGAAGACCTGAACGTTGCGTGAAAATCCGGGGGCGCAAGGTTGCGCGGCTGAATGTGACCTCCAGGCCGCAAAACTTCCAAGCCGTTCAAAACACGTACGAGAAACCTCGTATTCATGTCTCAGAATTGCTCCCCTCCACTGTCACCTTCGGACATCACTTCCTAGACTGGCCTCCGGTAAAAGACACCCCCCGGTGAAGTGAGGAACGTGACCATGATCAAGAAGATATTCGCCACAGCCATTGTTGCCAGTGTGTTCGTAACCGGCCCGGTAATGGCGCAGTCCGCCGGCGCGGGCGCCACCGGTGGTGCCAGCGCAGGCGCCAGCGCCAGTGCCCCGCAGGGGAATCCCAGCTCGCCGGTCGCCGGCGGCACCCCCTCCGGTGGCATCTCCGCCGCCGCGCGTTCGGAACCGGGCGCGGTGTCGCGTATTGCGACCCGCTCCGGTCGCCTGGTGGGCCTGATTGCTTCCACCGGGACGACCCCGGGCACGGGTACCACCCCCGCTACGGGCACGCGGTAACGAGCACCCATGCGAACCAATTCGCACTTCCTTCGCGAAGGCCGCCTCCGGGCGGCTTTCGCATGTCTGGGCCTTGGGGTTTTCGTGAGCCTGGTCACGGGCTGCGGTAGCGGGGGTCCCACGCCGCTGGGGGCATCCCTGCAAAGCATGGTCACGGGCGGGCCGGAGGTGAGTTCCCGGGCAGAAGAGATTCCCTATGCCTCGCTCGCGGTTCGCACCGAGCACCATCAGGGGTTACTGATCCTCGGAGCCATCTCCGATGAACACACCTTCTGGCCGAGCGCCGAGGGCCTTTCGCTGCAACTGCGTGACGGGGGGCTGTTTGCCACGTCCGGTCTCGAACAGGACCTGCTGGGAACACACCATCCCGAAACCGATGCACCCCCCTGGCGCCAGGCAAGCCCCGACACCTACCGGGTCGAACGCCATGTCCGCGCACCCTCCGGCGCCATCGTCCGCCATGTCGGCGAGGGCACCCTGGACTGCGGGACAAGCACATCGCGGGACCTCCCACTCGCGACCCTGGAACTCGAGCGCTGCCGCGAGCGTATCGACTGGGAAGGTGCCGGAACGACTCGCGCCGACCTCTGGCGCGACCCCGAAACCCGCGATCTATGGGCATACGACGGCCAGGCCTGGCCGGATGGTCCCTCGATCGCCTGGCAGGTGGCTCGCCCCTGGTGGTAGCCCTCGCAGGAGGCCTGATGCAAAACCATTTTCGTCCCATGTGGCTGGCCCTGGGCTTGCTGGCCCTCGCCCCTGCGGTGGGCTCGACCGACGACACGCCGGTCGAACCCTCGCTCGCCGAGACCTGGGTGGCCTGGCAGGAAGAACTGTCCGAACCCATCGACTGGGCCTACAGCTTCGCCCTGCGCAGCCGCGATGTACGGCCCATCGACCACGAGCGCAGACGGCTCCTGGCCGAGATCGAACTGATCGGACAGACGATGGACATCGGCGGACGCCCCGAGGTAGCCCGGGCACTCGGTGTCTGGAGCGAGACCGTCGACGCGATGGAGAAGGCGCCCAATGTACGCAGCGCCGAGCGCCTCGACCTGCCCTGGCTTCTGGCCAATCTGCGCCAAGCGCCCGACCCGACCGGCATGGAGCACATCGGCTACTGCACCCCGCCTGACTGGGTGGAACTGTGGTCCCTGGATGGCGTGGACCGCCATGAATGGACCCCGGGGATGACCCTGCAGGACCTGCTGGCCAAGCCCTCGCGCGCCGCGTTGCGCGGGACCGACACGGCTGCCGTGGTTTCGCCGATCGGCGAGGTCCACGTATTCGGCGCCGCGCCCTGGAACCGCGAGGACACCGCGATCGCGCCCGGAACCCGGGTGATGACGCACCTCCATGTCCGTGACCTGGGGGGATCGGTAGAGGGCGATCTGCTCAACCAGCGCCTGCCCCGTTTTCTTGCGACCCGCTTGCCGGGCGACAACTGCACACTTCGGAAACTGCCATGAACGCTACACCTTTGCGCATGCGCCGCCGCAGCCTGGTGGTCGCCGTGCTCCTCGGCCTGGGCCTGCCCACGGCACAGGCCGAGGAGTTCGGACTCGGCCAGGGCCAGCGGGATACCGGCGGTATTGGTCTGATGCAGACCCCCACGGCCCGCACCGGTGATGCCGGTCACTTCGCCGCGGGCTGGAATCGCACCTACCCCTACCGCCGCTGGAGCGTCTTCGTACAGCCGCTCGACTGGATGGAGCTCGGCTTTCGCTATGTACAGGTCGAGAACCGACCTTACCTGGCCGCCGGCGATGACGACCGTTACAACATCGACAAAGGCGCGGACATCAAACTCCGTCTGGTCGAGGAGAGCCGCTATATCCCGGAAGTGGCCGTCGGGTTCCAGGACCTGGGCGGCACTACCCTGTTCGGGGGCGAGTATCTGGTTGCCAGCAAGCGCTGGAACAACTTCGACTTTTCCCTGGGGCTGGGCTGGGGTTATCTCGGCAACCATGGCGATATCGAATCGCCGCTTGGCTGGATTGACGACAGTTTTGACGAACGGCCACGTTCCGCCGGCGGCGGTCAGGGCGGCGAAATCGCGACGCACCAGATGTTTCGTGGCCCGGCGGCCCTGTTCGGTGGGGTCGAGTACCAGACGCCCTGGGACCGCCTGCTGCTGCAGGTCGAGTACGAGGGCAACACCTATCAGCACGAGCCGCAGGACAATGCCCAGGAACAGGATTCCCGCTTCAATTTCGGGGCGCGCCTGAAACTGACCAACAGCATCGAACTGCATACCGGCTGGCAGCGCGGCAATACCGCGATGGTGGGCCTGCATTTCACGACCAACCTGGCACGGCTCTCGCAGCCCAAGTCCGACGACCCGGCCCCGGTCGACCCCGCCCATGTAGAGCGCCGCGACTGGGATGCGGTGGCCACGGACCTCAACACCAATGCCGGGATCTACGTGACCGAGATCCGCCAGGTCGGCGACACCATCGAGGTCACGGGCGAACCGGCCCGCTACCGCAACCTGAAGCAGTCCGAAGGGCGGGCCAACCGTCTGCTCGAGGCACAGGCCGATGCCGGCATCCACACCTTCCAGTACCGCTGGCAGACACTGGGCCTCGATCTGCGTGAGAGCCTGCATGATCGCGAGGCCTTCGGCCGCGCCCTGGCCTCCGCGGATCACGAGACCGACTACCGGCACAGTGTGCGGGTGCGCGATATCGAACCCACGACCAACAATGATCGTGGCGAGGTCCTCTACGAGGCCGAACCCCGGCGCTTCGAGTGGGGCGCGGGTCCTTCGCTGGAACAGAACTTTGGTGGCCCCGACGGCTATCTGTACCGGCTGTCCGCCTATCTTGACGCCAGCTATCACCTCGCCCAGGGCACCTGGATCTCGTCGATGCTATCGACGACCCTGGCGGACAACCTCGAGAACTACGAATACATCGCCGATTCCGACCTTCCTCGCGTGCGCACGCACATTGGCGACTACCTCGCCGAGACCAGCGTCGGCATCACCAACCTGCAGGCCACCCATACCAAGCGCCTGGGCAAGAACTGGTATGCGATGGGCTATGGCGGCATTCTTGAAACAATGTACGCAGGTGTCGGTGCCGAGGTCTTGTACCGCCCGTTCAACAGCCGCTGGGCCATCGGCGTGGATGCCAACTGGGTACGTCAGCGCGAGTTCAACCAGCAGTTCGGCCTGCGGGACTACGAGCAGGTGACCGGGCATGTGACCACGTACATCGACACCGGTGTACAGGACATCCATGCACGGGTAAGCGTGGGCCGCTATCTGGCCGGCGACCTCGGGACCACCCTCGACTTCTCGCGCGAGTTCGCCAATGGCGTGCGGGTCGGCGCCTGGTCGACCTTCACCGACGCCGGTGACGATTTCGGCGAAGGCAGCTTCGACAAGGGCCTGTACCTGTCGGTCCCCTACGACTCCTTCTTCTCCACCTCCAGCCGCAACCGGGCCAACATCGCCTGGCAGCCGCTGACCCGCGACGGTGGTGCCCGCCTGAACCGGCGTCATCAGCTGTTCGACATCACCGAAGAACGTCAGGTCGGCCGCTACTGGGACGAGCCCGACGCCACCTGGCGTTAATCCCCCGGTGTCCGGGGCATCGCGTCCCGGACACCCTTCCCTCCGGTTGACAAGACGCCGAGTCAGGCGCGTGTGCGTTCGCGTTCGCACTCGCGCCCCAGGCTTCCCTCCCCCTTGCCACCTCCGACGCAGTCGGGAAAATCCCGGCACACCGGCGCATACGCGCTGGTCGCGAATCCATGACAGGGCAGCCCGGCACCAGCCGCTCCTTCCAGGGAACACCAGGACTGTCGATGGCGACTTATTCGTTACGCTCTCTCGCCTCGGCGCCCCACCACCCTCCGCAGGCAGACGCGTGTGTTCTGATCGTCCGACGACCCTCAGTCACACCCGCCTGTTCGGTCTCCTGCCAGGCGAGGCGCTAATTGAATCGCGAGTCTGCGCTCGACTCGCGTTTGCGTGCGAACAAGCCGTGGTGACGGCCGTGCAGTCATTCTGCACAAGGGAGCCGCAACGCCGTGCCCGGGGGCACGGCGTTGCCTGCCCCAAACCGGACCGGCAACCGGCAACCGGCACCACCACGTTCGCTGTACTAGCTCCGCCGCGCCTGCGGCCATCGCGACCACGAACACCCAAGGCTCGCGATCCGCGCCGCATTCCCCGGTGGGCGATGTTCGACAAACAAAAAACCCCGGCAATCGCCGGGGCCACGGGGTAATCCATCGGGGCCGCCGCTTCGCGGCCCCGCGATCCGCTACTTGTAGGAGTAGTGATAATAACCGTAGCCGTAGCTGGTCGAGGCCTTGTACTCGATCGAGTTCAGGATACAGCCACGCACGTCGACTCCCGCCGCATCGAGACGGCGCCGTGCCGACTCGATCTCGCGCAGCGGGTTCAGCTGGAAGCGCACCACCATCAAGGTGGTCGAGCACTGGCGTGCGACCACGGCGGCATCGGTCACCGCCAGGATCGGCGGCGTGTCGATCAGCACCAGATCGTAGTCGCGGCTGAGCTGCTCCAGCATGCGGCTGAAACGGTCGCTCATCAGCAACTCCGACGGGTTCGGCGGCGCGCTGCCACGGGCGATGTAGTCCAGCCCCTGGATATCCGTGCGGCGCAGCACCCCTTCCAGGGATTCCTGGCCCGCCAGAAACTCCGAGAGTCCCCCGTCGCTGCGCTGACCGAAGGCGTGGTGGACATGCCCCTTGCGCAGGTCGGCGTCAATGATCAGCACGCGCTGTCCCGCCTGCGCACAAACGGTCGCCAGGTTAACCGAAACAAAACTCTTGCCCACATCCGGGCTCGGACCGGTAATCACCAGCCGGTTGTCCTCGGCCTCCAGCATCGCGAAATGCAGGCTGCTGCGCAGGCCACGCAGGGCCTCGATGGCGTCGTCGGCCGGGTCGATCGAGGCCAGTACATCCCCTGGAACGTCATGCCCCCGCGACTGGTGGCGCCGTTTCACCCGGCGCAGCAGATTCTCCTGCGCCCTGGAACGCGGCACGCTGGCATACACCGGGAGGTCGATCCCCTCGATCTCCTCCTGTGATTCCACCCCGCGGTTGAACATCCCGCGCACCAGCACCAGCGCAATCGCCAGGCCACCGCCAAATACCGTGGACAGCATCACGATCATGTTGCGCTGCGGTTCGACCGGGGACAGCCCCGCCTGGGCATCGTCCAGGATACGGACGTTGCCCACCGTACTGGCGCGGGCAATATCCATCTCCTGCATGCGATTGAGCAGCTGCACGTAGATGTCCTGGTTGACCTCCACATCCCGGTTGAGACGCAGGATCTGCTGCTGGGTCTCCGGCAGCGCGCTGACCTCCTGGTTCAGCCGGTTGCGCTCCTCCTGCAGCTTCTGGCGCTTGTCGATCAGGGCCGCATAGGTCGGATGGCTGGGCGTGTACCGCCGGGAGATCTCGGCCTCCTCGAACTCCAGCTCGTTGAGCTGACGTTCCAGGTTGACCAGGCGGTCCAGCACGGCACGGGTCTCCTGCGAGAGGTCCACGCTGTCGCGCTCTGTGCGGTACTCGTTCAGCGCATCCTCGGCCGTTTGCAGCTGATCGCGCACATCCGGCACCTTCTCCTCCAGGAATTCGAGGCTCTTCTCGGCTTCGGCGGCCTTGCGCTGGACGTTCTGGGTCAGATAGATCTGGCTGATGGTGTTCAGGATGCGCTGGGCTTGCTGCGGGTCCGGATCGGTCAGGGTCAGGCTGAACACGCCACTCTCGCGGCCCTGCTGCCCCGCCTCGAACTGACCACGCAAGCTGTTGATCGCCGCCAGGCGCGAGCGCCGCTGGATATCAAAACGC
Organism: Thioalkalivibrio sp. HL-Eb18; assembly: GCF_000364985.1. Lineage (NCBI taxonomy): Bacteria > Pseudomonadati > Pseudomonadota > Gammaproteobacteria > Chromatiales > Ectothiorhodospiraceae > Thioalkalivibrio > Thioalkalivibrio sp. HL-Eb18. The sequence goes on along the minus strand of NZ_KB822964.1, from coordinate 173,612 downwards.
GCCCCCGGCCCCGCATCCATTTCGGCCACACGCAGGCGTACATCACCCTCAAAGAACTCCACGTCCTCGCCAATACGCCCCTCGCCCAGTTCATGATCCCCGTTGATCAGGCGATAACGATCGTCATCCAGAACCTCCAGCGTAAAGGTGCGCCCCTCGTAGGCTCGGGCCACCTGGAACTCGCCCACGTTGATCGATTCGCCCGCCCAGACACTGGACTGAGCAAAGGCGGGGCGCTCCACGCCCCGGCGAACGAGGTAATCGCCCACCACCGGCATACGGTGCGGGCGTACCACCAGATCCAGCGCCTCCTGATCGACCGTGCGGCCGAGGACCATGCGTGAACGCAGGATCTGCAGCTCGGCCTCGACGCGCGGCTCCTGCCCCAGCATCTCGCGCACACTGGACAACGGGCTGCTGAAGCGTCCCATGTCCTCCACCTGCACCAGCGCATCCGCCCGGTAGATCGGGGTGGACAGCGTCGCGTATACCGCGCCCGCAATAGCAAACAGCGCCGTGATAAAAATGATCAGCCACTTGTGGTCCAGCAACTGGCCAAGCAGTCGGCCAATATCCAGTTCGCCTTCCGGCACCCCGGGGGAATGGTTCTTTGTCATCGGGATTTACCTGTGTCGGAGATCATCGGTTCAGCCGCCGTGCCCAGGCATCGGCAGCCTCCACAAGTAGGGCATGAGCCTGCACGAAGACCTCGGGGCTCTTGCCATAGGGATCGGGGATGTCTCGGCCACGGCCACCTTCCAGCCAGTGGCCAAATCGCATCGTCTTGCCGAGCACCTCGGGGTGGCGCCCGCCGACGGCCTGGCGCTGGCCCTCGCTCATGACCAGCACCAGATCGGCGTGATGCAGCCAGTCCGCCTCGATCTGCCGGGCCTTGTGTGCCGAGACATCCAGACCATCGGCCTCGGCCAGACGCCGCGCCTCGGGGTGGACGCCCTCCCCGACCACAGCCCCAAGGCCCGCGGATTCCACGGAGCGATCAGGCAGGCGCTCGCGCAGCAGTGCCTCGCCCACGGGACTGCGGCAGATATTGCCGGTACAAACGACCAGAATCCGGTTAAACATGGCTAGAAGTCATCCGACAGGCGGCGCACGTCGCGCGTGGTACGGGAGGATTGGTAAACCGCGCTGACCGTGGGCAGCAGCTGACTGATCACGCGGTTCCAGCGGCCCAGCGACGTCGTCGTCACATACACGATGTCCAGCGGCTCCAGCTCGAACTCGGCCCCCAGCATCAGCGCTGCGGAATTGCGCGCATCCAGCTGGTAGACGGTCGCGAGCTTGTCGCTGTCCGGTGGTGCACGGCGGATCACGAAGATGCCGCTGGCGTCCGCCCGAGTCTCGTTAAACCCTCCGGCCTGGCTGAGCGCATCCATCAGCGTGAGCTGACCGCGGCCCAGGGGCAGCCGTTGCGGGTCGCCCACTTCGCCCATCACGTAGATCTGCTGGCCGGCAGTATCCGGGACGTGCAGCACGTCGCCATCGCGCAGGAGCCGGTTCTGCGACATGTCGCCGTAGCGCAACATGTCGTAGAGCGAGATCACGACCTCTTCGCCTTCCCGTGTCAGGATCACCTCGTGCCAGTTGGCATCGTCGGAAAGCCCGCCCGCATGGTGGATCGCATCGAGCACGGTCAGCGGCACATTGGTCACTGGCTGCACGCCGGGTTCGCGTACCGAGCCTGTCACCTGGACCTTCTGCGAGTTGAAGGCCGCCACGCGCACCTCGACCTGGGGCTCGTTCACGAAGGTCGCGAGATCGCGCGCGATCCGGTCACGCACCTGCGACACGGTGTACCCCTCGACTTCGACGCGCCCGATATAGGGATAAAAGATGGTCCCGTCGGGGTGCACGGTATTCCCCGATTCCACAGCGGACCGCTCGCTGCCGGCCGGAATGGTCAGCTCGGGGTGTTCGTACACGATGACCGCCAGCACGTCGCCGCGACCGATGCGGTAATCGTATTCATCGACGTCCTGTGCCATCTCGTCGCTTACACGGCGCAAGTCTGGCGGTACCGAGCGGGTCTCCTGGGCCCGGATCAGGCCAAAGGTTATGGGCTCGATATCGACCAGGTCCTCGACCGGGGCACTGGAGGTGCGTTCGGCAATGTGCCCGCCAGGGGCCCAGGCACACCCACCCAATATCACCAGCAGGCTCAGCAACAGGACCCAGCGTACGGGGGGGATCACGTTCATGGATCTTCCTCTTTTGCGCATGGCCGCAGCGCCCCTGGCGCCCACGGCCGCGTCGTCACCTTGCGATTCATCCTGGCGAGCCCCACCGGGTCCGCCTCAAGCGGGCCGACCATGTCACGAATAGGCCGGATCGTCGTCGAACTGGCGCAAAATATCGGCAGCCAACCCCCTGCGGGCAATGCCGCTATCCGAAACTTACGGGGCGAGTCACAGCTTCGACGGATCGACCTCACGTTTCCCGGAACCGGCGTTGCGGGGCCATTCCGGCCGATGCTTGAATCCATCGCGTTCACCCCATGAACGAGTGACCCGGACCCTCGTCACAACGCCCCTGGGCAAGCGAAACGTCCGGACACGTCAGTCCCATCCATCCGACAAGGAAGAGGCGACATGAAAGTCTTGATCACCGGCGCGGCAGGTTTTATCGGCTCCCATCTGGCCCTGCGCCTGCTGGAGCGTGGCGACACCGTGATCGGTGTCGACGACATGAACGACTACTACGACCCGAGCCTGAAGCGGGCCCGACTGGACCGCATCCGCGCCTTGCCGGCGTCCCGCCAGCGCTTCGTGTTCGAACACGAAGACATCGCCGACCGCACCGCGATGGAGCGGGTGTTTCGCGAGCATCGCCCGGAGCGGGTAGTGAACCTGGCGGCCCAGGCCGGGGTGCGCTACTCGCTGGAGAACCCGGCGGCCTATGTCGACACCAACCTGGTCGGTTTCGGCAACATCCTGGAGGGCTGCCGGCACAACGGCGTGGAACATCTGGTCTACGCCAGCTCCAGCTCCGTCTACGGCGCCAACACCACGATGCCGTTCTCGGTGCACGACAACGTCGACCATCCGCTCTCCCTCTACGCCGCGAGCAAGAAGGCCAACGAGCTGATGGCGCATACCTATGCGCACCTGTACCAGCTCCCGGTGACGGGCCTGCGCTTCTTTACCGTCTACGGCCCCTGGGGCCGCCCGGACATGGCGCTGTTCCTGTTCACGAAGAAGATCCTGGCGGGCGAGCCGATCGACGTCTTCAACTATGGTCATCATCGGCGCGACTTCACCTACATCGACGACATCGTCGAGGGCGTGATTCGCACGCTGGACCGTCCGGCCCGGTCCAACCCGGCGTGGACCGGGGCCGAGCCCGACTCGGCGACGAGTGCAGCCCCCTACCGGCTGTACAACATCGGGGCCCATCGTCCGGTGGAGCTGATGCACTACATCGAGGTCCTGGAGGACTGCCTGGGCAAGAAGGCGGAGAAGAACCTGCTGCCGCTGCAGCCGGGGGATGTGCCGGACACCTACGCCGACGTCGAGGCGCTGCGCACCGACACCGGCTACGAACCGACCACATCGGTCGAGGAGGGCGTCGCCCGCTTCGTCGATTGGTATCTGGGGTATTACCGGGCGGCCGCCTGATGGGGGTCTACCGCAAAACGCTGCAGTTGCTCACCCCGGCGGAGAAGCGCCGGGGTGCGCTCGTGCTGGGGCTGATGATGATCATGGCGGTACTGGAGACCGCCGGGGTCGCATCGATCATGCCGTTCCTGTCCGTGCTGGGTAACCCGGAGCTGGTCAACACCAACCCGGTACTGAACCAGCTCTACACGGGGCTCGGCTTCAACTCGGTGGATCAGTTCATCTTTGCCCTGGGTGCGGCGGCCTTCGCGCTGATCCTGTTCTCGGCGGTATTTCGCACGCTCACGCACTACGCGATGAACCGCTTCATCGAGATGCGCCGCCACAGCCTCGGCAAGCGCCTGCTGGAGACCTACCTGCGCCAGCCGTATGCGTTCTTCCTGAACCGTCATAGCGGCGACATGGCGAAGAGCATCCTGTCCGAGGTCGACCAGCTGGTGCTGAATGTCTTCCGTCCCGGGATCACGATGATCGCCTACCTGGTCGTAACCATCGCCATCGTGGCACTGCTGATCTTTGTCGATCCGTGGCTCGCGCTGGGGGTCGCGGTCGTAATTGGCGGGGTATATGGCACGATCTTCGTGTTCGTGCGCGGCCTGCTCGGGCGCATCGGCCGTGATCGCTCGCTCGCCAACAAGGAACGCTTCACCGCCGCCGGCGAGGCCCTCGGCGGCATCAAGGACATCAAGCTGCTGGGTCGCGAGCATGCGTACCTGTCGCGCTTCGATGCCCCCTCCAAGCGCCAGGCCCGGCACCAGGCGACCAACCAGACCATCTCTCAGGTACCCAAATTTCTGATCGAGGCGATCGGCTTCGGCGGCATCATCGGGCTCACCCTGATCCTGCTGCATACCCAGGGCGGCACCGGTACGGATGCGCTGGGCGAGATCCTGCCGATCCTCGGGCTGTACGCCTTTGCCGGCTACCGCCTGCTGCCCGCCGCGCAGCACATCTACGCGGGCCTTGCGAAGCTTCGCTTCGGCGCCGCCGCCGTGGAGAGCGTGACCGAGGACCTGCGCGAACGCGAGGCCCTGGCGGAACTGCATCGCCAGGCCCCCCAGCCGCTGGTCCCGCAGAAGATCATCGCGCTCGAGGGCATCGAGTTCACCTATCCAGGCGGACACCGTCCCGCGCTGCAGGCCATCAACCTGGAGATCCCGGTCGGCACATCGGTCGGGATCATCGGGACCACCGGCTCCGGCAAGACCACGCTGGTCGACGTTCTGCTGGGTCTGTTGCGCCCGACCGAGGGCGCCATACTGGTGGATGGCCAGCCGGTCACCGATGCCAACCTGCGCGCCTGGCAACAGTCCCTGGGCTACGTCCCCCAGGACATCTTCCTGACCGACTCGACCGTGGCCGAAAACATCGCACTGGGGATTCCCGCCGCGCAGATCGACCACGATCGTGTCGAGCGCTGCGCGCGCATGGCACAGGTGCATGACTTCATCGTTCAGGACATGCCGGAGCAGTACGCCACGATGGTGGGCGAGCGTGGTGTGCGCCTGTCCGGGGGCCAGCGCCAGCGCATCGGGATCGCCCGCGCCCTCTACCACGACCCCGACGTCCTGGTGTTCGACGAGGCCACCAGTGCCCTGGACACCGCAACCGAGCGCGCCGTGATGGAGGCGATCGAGTCCCTGTCACGCAGCAAGACCATCATCCTGATCGCGCACCGCCTGAGCACCGTGCGCGCCTGCGATCAGGTCGCCCACCTGGAACGGGGTTCGTTCGCCTCCGTTGGCCACTTCGACGAGCTGGTCACTCACACCGAGGCCGATGCCCCCCAGGTCCAGTCCGTCCCCGGCCCTGCGGCCTCCGGCACCCATGGCTGAACCCGCCGTGTCGACACCACACGAGGAGTTGCCCGTGACGCACGTTCAATCCCAGCCGCTGCAGATCAAGAACAGCGGCCGCATCGCCCGCACCATTGCGCGCGCGGTCCATCTGCGCCATCTGCAAAAGTCACGCAAGATTGCCATCCAGTGGCGCGAGAAACTCATCCGCGCGCATGGGGAATCGGCGGTCACCCGCCCGGTTCTGCAGCGGATCAAGCGCTATGCGACCGATACCTACGGGAGCGAGTCCTGGTGGCCATGGCTGGCCGCCTACACCGAGGTGCGGCGCGAGTTCGTCGAGGGGTGGATCGGCGACGATTACTACACCGAACACCTGAACCCGCTCTGGAACCGGCAGGACATCCGCCGCCTGAGCGGACTCAAGACCATGGATTCGCGCCTGTTCCCGGACAGCGTCGTGCCCCCGGTCTTCGTGCGCGTGGGTGGCCAGTACCTGGATGCCCAGGGGACGCCGGAGCCGCTGGAAACCGCCCTCTCCCGGCTCGAGCCCGGCAAGACCTATGTGATCAAGCCCGACGAGGGACGCCAGGGCCTCGGCGTGACTTTCACGACCACCGAGCAGGTGGCCGAAGAGCTCGGCAAGGTCCCCGGAAACTGCATCGTGCAGCCCCTGATCGAGCAGCATCCGGATATCGCGCGGATCAACGCCAGCTCGGTCAATACGCTGCGGGTTCTGACCTTCCTCGATCCGGAATCCGGGGAACTGCGCATCCTGAACCATTTCCTCCGCCTGGGCCGCGAGGGGCAGCGCACCGACAACGTCTCCACCGGTGGCTACTTCGTCGGTGTCGATGGCGAGGGCTGGCTGGACGGCCATCTGCGCGACCCGGTCTGCGTCAGCATCGGCTCGGTCCACCCCGACAGCGGCGTGGACGTAAAGGACTGCCGGATCCCCAACTTCGGCGCGGTACGCGAGCTGTGCCTGAACGCCCATCGCCGCATCCCCTATCTGCGCTTCATTGGCTGGGACGTCTGCATTCAGGCCAGCGGCGAGCCCGTCATCCTCGAGTGGAATGCAGAGCAGGTGGCCTGGTCGCGCAACGAGTCCTGCTTCGGACCCTTGCTGCCCTCGGTCCCGCGCGGCTATCCGCGCTGATCCGCCACTGCCATCAGGAGAACGACATGCACAACATCAAACTGCTGTGGACCGGTGGCTGGGACTCCAGCTACCGCCTGCTGGACCTGGCGCTTTATCGCAACCGCAAGGTACAGCCGATCTACGTGCTGGACCCGCGCCGGAAATCCTATGTGTACGAGCTGCGGGCCATGGCCAACATCCGTGCGGGCATCGAGGCGCGGGCGGAGGCCCGCGGGCGCGTGGCGCCGGTTCGTGTCTATCTGCGCAGCGACATCCTCGAGGACCCGAACATCACCGAGCTCTACCAGCGCCTGGCGAGCGAGGTGCATGTGGGTACCCAGTACGACTGGCTCGCCCGCCTGTGCGAACAGGAAGGCCTGCGCGACCTGGAACTGTCGCTCACCGGCCACGAGGCCGGCACCGAGTTGCAGGAACGTCTTTTCCGCAACCCGCAGTACGGGGACTTCCGCTTCCGCGAGGACGACTTCGCCTGGGAGCTGTTCCAGTACTACCGCTTCCCGTTGCTGTCGGTGACGAAGGAGGCGATGAAGTACGACGCCGAGGCCAAAGGCTTCCTGCCGCTGCTCGAACAGTCGTGGTTCTGTCATTCGCCGATCCTCGGCCAGCCCTGTGGTCACTGCCAGCCCTGCCGCTTCTCGCGCGAGTCGCGACGCACGATCCAGTATTCGCGTCTGGGGCCGCTGCTCGAGCTGGCCCGTCGGGCGCGCTCCAGCCTGCGCTCGATGCGCACCGCCAGCGCCTGAGGCACAAGCGTCATGTCCCTGGCCTTTGGTGCCCTCCTCCCCTGGCTCTCCGGCCCGCGCGAATATGCCGCGCTGCGCCGGGCGGAGCGGCTCCCCCTGCCCGCCCTGCAGCGCCTGCAGGCCGAGCGGCTCGCGCGCCTGCTGGTACACGCACGCGACGACGTGCCGTACTACCGCGAAATCCTGCCCGATGCGGACACCATCGCCGCCGATCCGCTGGCCACCCTGCTGTCGCTGCCCATCCTCGACAAGGACACCATCCGTCGCGAGGGCGAACGCCTGTGCGCACAGCGACCTCGACCCGGGCTGCGGCGCAACACCTCGGGGGGATCCACCGGCGAGCCGGCCACGTTCTACCAGGACACCGCCTATCGCCGCTGGGGCCGCGCCACCAAGGCCCTGTTCGACGGCTGGACCGGCTACCGCCCGGGTCAGCCCAAGGCCGTGCTGTGGGCGGCTTCGCGCGACCTCACCGCACCCCGGGGCACCCGCCGCCTCGCCGAACGGCTGAAGAATCGCACCCTGCTGAACGCCTACCGCATGGACCCGGAGACGATGGATGCGCACCTCGAGCAGTTGCGCGCCGCGCCGCCCAGTCAGTTGCAGATCTACGCGGAGAGTGGCCACGAACTCGCCCGGCATGCCCTGCGCCGGGGAGTCCGTGTGCCGGGTATCGGCAGTGTGCTGAGTTCGGCCGGAACGCTCTTTCCCGACATGCGCGAGACCATCGAGAAGGCCTTCGATGCCCCCGTGTTCAACCGCTACGGCTCGCGCGAGGTGGGTGACATCGCCTGCGAATGCGAGCACCACCGCGGGCTGCACGTGAACCCGCTGACCCAGTACCTGGAGATCCTCGACGACGACGGCCGTCCGACGCCACCCGGCACCCCCGGGCGGGTCGTGGTCACCTCGCTGACGAACTACAGCATGCCCCTGCTGCGCTATGCGATCGGCGACCTGGCCAGCTGGTCCGGCGAGGCCTGCGACTGCGGGCGGGAATGGCCGCTGCTGGAGGGGGTATGGGGACGCGTGACCGACCATATCCGCGGCACCAGCGGTGCCGTGGTATTCGGCGGGTGGCTGCGCCAGTTGCTGTACCCGGAAGACTGGATCGGACAGTACCAGTGGGTCCAGCACGCGGAAGATCATATCCGCCTGCGCCTGATCCCCATCGATCGTGCCCCGCAGGGCGAGCGAGAACAGCGTCTGCAGGCGCGCCTGGAGCCCGAGATCCGCGAACAACTCGGCGCGGGCACACGCCTGGATATCGATCGCGTGAACGCGATCCCGCCGTCGCCCAGCGGCAAGCACCTGCATGTGATCAGCGAATTGCAGGAGAGCCGACGGTGAAGATCCTGCACGTGATCAACGGGCTCGGCCAGGGCGGCGCCGAGCGCCAGCTGGGCAACCTGCTGCGCGCGGCACCGGACGCCGGCGCCGTGTTCGCGCTCAAGGAACCCGGGGTGATGGCCGGCGACATCCGGGCGCAGGGTATCCCGGTCTATACCGGGCGACTGCACAACCCGCTCTCCACGGGATGGATCGCCGCCCTGCGCCGCGCGCTGGCCGCCTATCAGCCCGATGGCGTGATGGGCTGGATGTACCACGGCAACCTGGCGGCCTCGCTGACCCGGCGTCTCGGGTATCAGGGCCCGGTGTTCTGGAACGTGCGCCACTCGGTGCATGACCTGGCGCACGAGAAACGCGGGACCCGCTGGGTGATCCGCACCGGCGCCTGGCTGTCGCGGTATCCGGCCCGCATCGTCTACAACAGCGCCACCGCCGCCGCGCAGCACGAGGCGCTGGGATTCGCCGCGGATCGCCGCGTGGTCCTGCCCAACGGCTTTGACCTCGCGCGTTTCCATCCGGCGCCGGACGCCACCCCCGGGCTGCGCGCCCAACTGGGTATCGGGGCGGACACCTGGCTGCTGGGCATGGTCGGGCGCGCCCACCCCATGAAGAACCATGCCGGACTGGTGGCCGCCCTGGCGCACCTGGTCCGGGGTGGAGTCGACGTGCACTGCGTCATGGTGGGCACCGGGGTGTCCGCGGATGACAACCCGCTGGCCCAGGCCATCCGCGAACACGGGATGGACCGGCATGTCACGCTGCTGCCGCCCACCCCCGAACCCGAGGCCCTCTACCCGGGCCTGGACCTGCTGGTGCTGCCCTCGCGCTGGGGCGAGGGCTTCCCCAATGTCGTGGGCGAGGCCATGGCCTGCGGCAGACCGGCCGTGGTCACCGATATCGGCGATGCCGCCCGCGTGGTCGGGTCCACCGGCTTTGTCGCCGCAAGCCCCGAGCCGCAGGATCTGGCCGACGCCATTGTCCGGGCCATCGGCCAGGGCCGTGAGCGCCTGCACGCGCTGGGGGGCGAGGCCCGTGCACGCATGGAATCGCATTACGCCCTCGAGGCCGTGGCCGCGCGCTACCAGACCCTGTTCCGGGATGCGATGGCCCATACCGCGCCCGTCTCGCCATGAGCTATACCTCGATCCCGTTCACGACCATGGAGCTGCTGCTGTCGGCCAGCTTCCTGATGGTGGTGCTGGTCGCCGTACTGTGGACCGGGGCCAGACGCGAGGGCTATCTGTGGCCCCTGCTGGCGGCCCTGCTGGCGCGCATCGGGGCGGCGCTGGTGCAGCGCTTCCTGTTTCCCCTCCCTCAGGGTGGCGCCGATGCGATCAGCTTCGAGCGCCGGGCCTGGTTCTGGGCCCAGAACGGCTGCGGCAATCTCGGCGACCACTTCAGCATGGGCAGCTCGTACCTGCACAGCTGGCTGATTGCCAACATCTATGCCTGTTCCGACCGCGCCCCCCTGGCCTTCCAGGCCGTGAACATCGCCCTGGGCATGCTGACGGTCTATCTGATTGCGCGCATCGCCGAGCAGCTCTGGGACCGCCAGGCCGCCGTGCGTGCGGCCTGGATCGCCGCATTGTTCCCGATCCTGATCGTGAATGCGGCCGTGCCACTGCGCGAGGTGTGGTTCACGGCCTTCTTCCTGCTGGGCGTGCTCTGGCTGGTGCGCTGGGTTCAGAGTCAGCGCACCGGTTTCCTGGTGGCCGCCGTCGGAGTGCTGCTGGGTGCGGCGGTCGTGCATGGCGCGGCGGTGTTTGCGATCGCGGGCATCGCGGTCGTACTGGTCGGCTGGTCGATCAAGGAATTCCTGCGGGCCTCGGATCTGGGGCATTTGCGCCCGGGCCTGCTGCTGGGCGGCATGCTGCTAGGCACGGCCGGGGTCCTTGGATTCGTGGTGATGGACGAGATGCGCTTCTCGTCGATCGGGCAGTTGGGCGATGTGATGGAACAGACCGAGACGCTGGACCAGCGGGCCGAGCGCAGCGCCCGCGGCGGGGCCGCCTACCCGTCCTTCCTGATCCCGTCCAATGACCTCCAGGCACTAGCCCTGACCCCGGTCCGGGTGGGCTATTTGCTGTTCGGTCCCCCGCTGTGGGAGGTGCGCTCGCCTGTCCACCTGATCGGCATGGCAGAGGGTCTGTTCTATCTGACACTGGTCCTGCTGCTGGCGGTGTATCGCCGCCACTGGTGGCATCGCTCGGACTTCCGGCTGCTGGTCGTAGTGTTCATCGTCCTGGCGATCATCTTCGCCTGGGGCACCAGCAACTTCGGGACCGCCGCCCGCCATCGCGCCAAGTTCCTCGGGATCCTGATCGCCCTGGCGGCGGGCCTGGCCGGGCGCCGCCTGTGGCGCTGGGAACGACTGCGACGCCTCGGCGCCACTCGCTCGACAGCCCCGAACAGCACGACGGACCTACCGGAGACTTCCGGCGCGGAACTGCCGCAACCGCGGCGTGCCGCGCCCTGATCGGCCGCGCGCGACTCGCGCGCACCTGCCCCGCTCCCGGGGCCATTACCAACATTCACACAGGAGATTGGAAGATGGCGGAATTTGCGGCACCGGACGCCCCGCGTCTGGCCATAATTGGTCTGGGTTATGTCGGCCTGCCCCTGGCAGCCGAGTTCGGACGGGTCCTTCCCACGCTGGGCTTCGATATCGATACGGGCCGCGTCGAGGAACTGCGCGGCGGACACGACCGCACACGCGAGGTCTCCCGCGAGGAACTCGCCGCCGCCGAGCATCTGGAACTGACCGCGGATCCGGGGCGACTGCAGGACTGCAACGTGTTCATCGTGACGGTGCCCACCCCGATCGATGCCCACCGGCGGCCGGACCTGGGCCCGCTGCTGGCGGCCAGCCGCACGGTGGGTCGCGCCCTGAAGCCAGGGGACGTGGTGATCTACGAGTCCACCGTCTACCCCGGCGCGACCGAGGAAGACTGTGCCCCTGTGCTGGCCACGGAATCCGGCCTCGAGCTCAACCGCGATTTTTTCCTCGGCTACAGCCCCGAGCGGGTGAACCCCGGCGACAAGGAACACCGCATTCCCGATATCGTCAAGGTCACCTCCGGCTCCACCCCCGAGGTCGCAGAATTCGTCAACGCGCTCTATGCCCGCATCATCCGCGCCGGCACCCACCCGGCTGCCAGTATTCGCGTAGCCGAGGCGGCCAAGGTGATCGAGAACACCCAGCGCGACGTGAACATCGCCCTGATCAACGAACTCGCGATGCTGTTCGAACGCCTGGACCTGGATACCGAGGCCGTGCTGGCCGCGGCCGGGACCAAGTGGAACTTTCTGCCATTCCGACCCGGCCTGGTGGGCGGGCACTGCATTGGCGTCGACCCGTACTACCTGACGCACAAGGCACAGGCCGCTAACTACCACCCGGAGATGATCCTCGCCGGCCGCCGCACCAACGACGGCATGGGCGGCTACATCGCGGATCGCACGATCAAGTCGATGATCCGCAAAGGGTTCCCGGTCGTGGCCTCGCGTGTCCTGGTGATGGGGCTCGCGTTCAAGGAAAACTGCCCGGATCTGCGCAATACGCGCGTGGTGGACATCATCCATGACCTGCACGGCTACAACGCCGAAGTCGATGTCTGGGACCCCTGGGTGGATACCGCCGAGGCCCGTCACGAGTATGGCCTGGACCTGCTGACCGAGGCGCCGAAACAGGGCCAGTACGACGCCATCATCCTTGCGGTTCCGCACCACGAGTTCGTCGAACTCGGCGCCCAGGGCCTGCAGAAATTCGGGCGCGAACGCGCGGTGATCTTCGACGTGAAATCGGTACTCCCGCCCGAGGCGAGTGACCTGCGTCTATAAACCGGCCATCCCCCTTGAGCCGGTCTGCCTTTTCGGGGTGTCTCGCACACTTTGAGCACCCCGAAACATGGCGATAAATCATTGTCCTGTTTACCTTTTGTACCCATGCACAAGGACTTCCGAGAGGCCTCTCCAGCGTAGGCGGAGACCACCCGGCACCTCTTGGGAACAGGAGCAACAGACATGCAGAACACCGAGCACCGCAGGGTGGCCACCACCCTGCGTGGGGATGCCACCAGCACGGCACGGGCCGACCGGGAAAGCGAGTCGCGGGAACACAGCGGGATCGATCTCCTGATCGTGGCGGCCAATGCCCGGTCGCTGATCGCCAACCGCGGTGACCTGATCCGCGAGATCCGCCGCCGCGGCCAAACGGTGGCCGCCGCCGTCCCGCGCAAGGACTACCTGCCCGAGGTCGAGGAGCTGGGCATCCCGATCTACCCGTTCGACCTGGGCCGTACCGGTGTCAACCCGATTGAAGACCTGCGCACGACCTTCGCCCTGACCCAGCTGATGCGGCGCCTGCGACCGGAGGCCGTGTTCAGCTATACCGTGAAGCCCGTGGTGTACGGTTCTCTGGCCGCCCGCTGGGCCGGGGTCCCGCGGGTATACGCGATGATTACCGGTCTCGGGCATGCCTTTACCACCGAGTCCTGGCGCACGCGCATCCTGCGCACGATCAGTTCCGGCCTGTATCGCCAAGCCCTGGCCCGCTGCGATCGCGTGTTCTTCCAGAATCCGGATGACCTCCAGGATTTTCTCGATCGGGGTGTGCTGCCGGATACCGAGCGGGTCGTTCGCATTAACGGCTCCGGGGTGGACGTGGACCGCTTCGCCCAGCATCCCCTTCCCGAGGGCGACCCGCTGTTCCTGTTTGTCGGCCGTCTGCTCACCGAGAAGGGCATCCTCGAGTTCGTGGAGGCCGCGCGCCAGGTTCACGCGCAACACCCCAATGCCCGCTTCGTGGTGGTCGGCCCCCATAACCCGGACCTGCCGCACACGATCTCGGCGGAGCAGGTAGAGGCCTGGAAGCGCGAGGGCATTGTCGAGTTCGTCGGTGGCGTGGCCGATGTTCGGCCCTGGCTGCATAAGGCCTCCGTATTCGTCCTGCCCTCCTACCGCGAAGGCACCCCGCGTTCGGTGCTGGAGGCGATGAGCGTGGGCCGCCCGATCATCACCACAGACGCCCCGGGCTGCCGCGAGACCGTCGTCGACGGCGAGAACGGCCTCCTCGTCCCGCCCCGGACCTCCGCGCCACTGGCCGAGGCCATGCAGCGGCTCCTCGAGCACCCGGAACTGCTGCCGCGCATGGCCAGGGCCTCGCGCGATCGGGTGGAGGCGAAGTACGAGGTGGGGCAGGTCAACCGCGTCATTCTGCGCACGATGGAGCTCGCATGAACGCCATCCTCAAACGCCTGTTCGACATCCTGTCCAGCATGGCGGCGCTGCTCGTGCTGGCCCCGTTGCTGCTGCTGATCGCCATTGCGATTCGCCTCGACAGCCCCGGGTCGATCCTCTTCCGCCAGCGACGCATTGGCTTCAACGGCCAGCCGTTCCGGGTACTGAAGTTCCGCACCATGGTGGATCGCGACCCGGACGCGATCGACCAGCACCAGGAACAGGTGGTCAGCACCGGGGTCGACCCGCGCATTACCCGCGTGGGTCGCTGGCTGCGTGCGACCAGTCTCGACGAGCTGCCGCAGCTGTGGAACATCCTGCGCGGTGACATGAGCGTGGTCGGTCCCCGCCCGATCCTGCCGGAGCAGGTAGAGGTCGTGCCCCCCTCCTACGCCTCCCGGTTTTCGGTGCGTCCCGGCCTGACCGGACTGGCCCAGGTCCGTGGTCGCCGCACGCTGGGCTGGATCCAGCAGCTCGAGGCCGACACCGAATATGCCGCGCAGCACAACCTGCTGTACGACCTGGGGCTGATTCTGAAGACGGTCTACGTCGTCCTGACCGGCCAGGGGGTCTACGGCGAGGCCGGGATCAACTGGCGTACCTATCGCGATTCACTGCGTAACCGACAGCAAGGGGACATGGAATGACTTCGACCCTGAAACACATGTTCATCACGGCCTCCGCCGACGTCGCCCGGCAGGCCGAGGCAGCGGAAATCGCGCGTATCTTCGTCGACATGGAGACCCGGGGAAAGGCCGAACGCCAGGGTCATCTGGACACCCACAAGGCGCGGCACACGCTCGACGATGTCCGACGCATCTCCAGCGTGCTCACGAGCGCAGAGCTGATGGTGCGCATCAATCCGCCGGCTCCGCAGACGCCCTCCGAGGTCCGTCAGGCGATCGACGCCGGCGCCGACCGGCTGATGCTGCCGATGTTCACCCGTATCGACGAGGTACAGCACTTTCTCGACGCCGTCGGCGGACAGGTGCCGGTGACCCTGCTGGTCGAGACCCCGCAGGCCCTGATCCGACTGCCGTCCTACCTGCCCCTGCTCGGGCCACAGGACCAGATTCATATCGGCCTGAATGATCTCAGCCTGGCATCCGGGCTCGATTTCCTGTTCGAACCGCTGGCCGGCGGCATGCTGGAGGCGCCGGCCGCCCTGTGCCGCGAGGCGGGCGTCGCGTTCGGGTTCGGGGGCGTCGGCGCGGTGGGCAAGGGCGAGGTCCCGGCCGAATCCATCCTGGGCGAACATGTCCGCCTTGGGTCCGAATGGGTGATCCTTTCGCGCGCCTTCCGCGAGGTCGTCAGTCAGGAAGACCCGGCCACCGGGACGGCGCGCCTGCGCGGCGAACTGGAGCGGCTGCAGGCCGCGGAACAGCAGTTTCGCGCGGCCCCCCCGGAAGCACTGCTGGAGAACCGCGACGAGATCCGCACCCGTACTTTCCGGCTGGCGGCCCGCATGCACAACCGGAGCCGTGCATGCGCCTGAGCCACACACTGTTCCTGCAGAAACCGGAGGTTCTGGAGAACCAGCAGGATACGATCGAGGCCCATCTGCAGCAGGCATTACCCGGCACCACGCTGACCTTCGCCGGCCAGCCCGAAGCCATACCCGAGGGGCTCGCGGTCGATGCGGTGATCGCCCCCACCCTGCCCTGGCTGCCCGACGCCCTGGACCGCCTGTCGCGCTATGACTGGGTGCACTTTCTGTCCGCCGGGGTCGAGAAGATCTGGGACATGCCATTCCCCAAGGATGGTCTGCTGATGACCAAGAGCAGTGGCGTCCACGGCGCCCCGATGAGCGAGTATGCGATCGGGGCCATGCTCTATTTCGCCAAGCACTTCGACCGCTTCAACGCACAAAGCCGCGAGAAGCGCTGGGAGCGCTGCTGGCTCGGGGAGCTGACCGGGCGCACCGCCATGGTACTCGGCATGGGGCATATCGGTACCCAGGTGGCGCGCCGGGCCCGGGCGTTCGACATGCGCGTGATCGGTGTCCAGCGCAACCCGCGCCCCCATGACTGCGCCGACGAGGTCATTGCCCTGGATAGCGTGGAGGACCGCCTGCCGGAGGTGGACGACCTGATCGTATGCCTGCCGCTCACCCGGGACACCCGGCACCGGATCGGCGAAGCCCAGTTCCAGCGGCTGCAGCCGGGGGCCGTGCTGGTGGACATCTCGCGCGGCGGGGTTGTGGATCAGCAGGCGCTGATCCGGGCGCTGGATGCCGGACGCCTGCGCGGCGCGGCGGTGGATGTCTTCGAGCAACAACCCCTTCCCGCCCAGTCACCGCTGTGGAACCGGGAGAACGTCCTCGTCACACCCCATGTCTCGGGTACCTCGCCACACTACATGGCACGTGCGCTCGAGATCTTCATCCGCAATGCCCGTGCGATGGCGCAGGGCGAGCCCGCGGTGACCCCGGTCGACCCGATCGCCGGTTACTAGATCGGCGGTTACCAGGCAAGCGCTGGAGTCCCGCCTCTCCTTCCCCCACAATGCGCGGCATCCGGCCCGGGGCGGCATTGATCCGATTGTCTGCCCGGGGCCGCCAGCCGGGACCCATGGGGGATGCCTTACGTGATCGAGACCATCGGATTGCTGACCGCCTTCGTGCTGGTGGTGGTGATCACGGGCTGGATTCGCCAGTACGCCCTGGCGCGGCAGCTGGTCGACATCCCCGTCGCACGCAGCTCGCACCAAGCCCCCACACCACGCGGTGCCGGCCTGGCACTGGTGCTGGTTTTTCTGCTCGGAACCCTGCTCTCCGCCGGGATCGGCTGGGTCGACCTGCCGACCGCCGCCGCCCTGATCGGGGCGGCCGGCGCCGTCGCCTGGGTCGGCTGGCTGGACGACCACGGCCACCTGGCCGCGCGCTGGCGATTGCTGGTGCATTTTCTTGCGGCCGCCTGGGGACTGGCCTGGCTGGGCGGGCTGCCACCCGTAGCGATTGTCGGCGTCCAGATCGATGCCGGATGGATCGGCCATGTAATCGCGCTGTTCTATGTCGTCTGGCTACTGAACCTCTACAACTTTATGGACGGCATCGACGGTCTGGCCGGCATTCAGGCGGTCACGGCCTGTCTGGCCATGGCCGGCCTGCTCTTTGGCTGGGGGGATGCGCACGCGTGGTGGCTGCCGGCGCTGCTGGCCGCGGCAAGCGCGGGGTTCCTCATCTGGAATTTTCCACAGGCGCGGATCTTCATGGGGGATGTCGGGAGTGGCACGCTAGGATTGCTGCTGGGTCTGCTGTCGATGCACGCAGCGGGGCTGGACACGAACTTCCTGGCCGCCTGGCTGATCCTGCTGGGCGTGTTCATTGTTGACGCCACCACAACGCTGGCGGTACGCCTGTTTCGGGGAATGCGGGTCTACGAGGCCCATCGCAGCCATGCCTACCAGCATGCCGCCCACCGGTTCGGGTCGCATATCCCGGTGGCCCTGGGTGTCGCCACGATCAACCTGCTCTGGTTACTCCCCATTGCAGTCCTGGTCGTTGCCAATCATTTACCGGGTGCCGCCGGTGTCGTAATCGGCTACCTGCCCCTGCTCCTGCTGGCCATCGCCCTGCGCGCCGGACGCGACTGACCCGGGTCTCACCAGGGAAACCCGGATCACCACGCACGCTCGAGCGAGTCCGCTCTAGCGCGGAACCACCGGATCGGCCACCCGTGCATAGGCGACTGCCGCCGGACGCACGGTCGGGGCCGGAGCCGGGCGGGGCCGTCCGACCGGTGCAGAGGCACTGTGAGCGGCCTCTTCATCGCGGCCCGGCTCGTAACCATCGACGACCTCGCGCAGCACCTCGAACGCGGCCTGGGCATTGCGTTCGCGGTCGGCCTTCTCCAGCGTGCGCAGGGCGCGGGCGAGAACCGCCGGCTCCGCACAGGTTTCGCGTGCACGCATGATCTTGCTGTGCGGGGTCTCTTCCACGTTATCCCCGATCAGCAATTCCTCGTAGAGCTTCTCGCCGGGACGCAGGCCGGTACAGGTGATGGCAATACCTTCCCCTTCGGCCTCGTCCTCCCGGACCTGATGGCCGTGCAGACGGATCATGCGCCGGGCCAGGTCGATGATGCGCACCGGTTCGCCCATGTCGAGCACATAGACCTCGCCCCCCTGCGCCATCGCCCCGGCCTGAATCACCAGCTCGGCGGCCTCCGGGATCGACATGAAGTAGCGGGTAATCTCCGGGTGAGTCACCGTGACCGGCCCACCTTCGCGAATCTGGCGGTGGAACAGGGGTACGACGGACCCGGAAGAACCCAGGACGTTGCCGAACCGCACCATGCTGAACACCGTTGCGTTCTGACGGCGTGCGCGGTCCTGCAGCACCATCTCGGCCAGGCGCTTGCTCGCGCCCATCACGTTCGTGGGCCGCACGGCCTTGTCCGTGCTCACCAGGATAAAACGCTCGACGCCGGCGGCGATCGCCGCATCGGCCACCACGGCGGTGCCCAGGCTGTTGTTGCGCAGGCCTTCCAGCAGATTGCCCTCGACCAGCGGCACATGCTTGTAGGCGGCCGCGTGGTAGAGCGTCTGCACGCCATACTGGTGGAGGACCTCTTCGACGCGCGCCTGGTTGGCGACCGAGCCCAGCACCGCGTGCACCTCGACGCCCGGCTGCATGGACAACCGCCGCTGCATGATCTCCTGTTCGATCCGGTAGAGCGCGAACTCGTTACGCTCGAACAGCACCAGGGCGGCCGGCTCCAGACTGAGGATGCGGCGGCAAAGCTCCGAACCGATAGAGCCCCCGGCGCCGGTGACCATCACCACGCGTCCGCGGATGCTCCGAGCCAGCAGGGCCTCGTTGGGCGGCACCGGATCGCGGCCCAGCAGGTCGGCGACATCCAGGTCCTCCAGCTGATCCAGGGGGGCCCGGCCCGAGACGACCGCCTCCAGCGAGGGCACCGACTGCACATGCAGCGGATAGGGCTCCAGCCATTCGAGGATGCGCCGGCGATCGGCCCGGCTCGCCGACGGCACCGCCAGCAATACCCGGCGCACGCCACACTGCTCCACCAGCGTGCCCAGGGCCTCGCGGCCACAGACCGGGATATCGTCAATCGAACGCCCCTGGACCGCCGGGTCCTCGTCGATGAAGGCCATCACCCGGAAGCGGCCGCTGGACTGCAGGCCGGAGGCCAGCTGAACCCCTGCCTCACCGGCGCCAAAGATGACCACGCGCTCGCTGCCAGTACGCGCATCGGACACGGCCTGGTACCAGCTGCGCACCACAAATCGGCCCGCCGCGACCAGGGCAAAGGCCAGCAGCGCAAAATTCACCGCCACCGCCCCGAAGAATCCAGGTGTCTGTGTCAGTTCGGCCGAGGCCCAGATCATCAGCGCCAGCGCGGAGACGCCGACGATCACCGCACGCACCGCGCGGGCCCCCATGAACCGCACGACCGTTCGATACAAACCGAGCCGCGCGAACACCAGCGCGCCGACCGCCGGGACCAGCGCAAACAGCCACCAGGCCTCGACCATCATCGGCGGGACCGTCTGGCCAGTACGAATCACGAAGGCCAGCCACAGTGCCAGCGGCAGCATTACGATGTCCGCCAGCACCATCAATCCCTGTTTTTTGCCGCGCGGCAGTCGCAGCAAGTTCTCCAGACTACGATCCAGTACCGCCATGATTAGGGCCTCCCATGTTTCAGCAACCGGGCGCGGTGTGCTTGCCGAACCTGTCGGCTTGCCTTGCACCACAAACGTGTGGGGAGGCTAGCACCTGAATGGCAGACTAATTGGGGGGGAAATCACGCTGTCAGACGAACGACTGAGGGCGCCATCACGCTGTCGGTAGATCGCTGCGAGATCAGGAGAAAAAGGTTGATCGAGTACCGCCACATCCACCCGGTACACCAGAAGCACATCGGCGCGACCAGGCATGGCCAACGGGCCAACCAACCAGAGACAGGCAAAAACCGTGAGAGGTCAGGCAAGGGAATGGTGGGCCGTGTAGGAATCGAACCTACAACCAATGGATTAAGAGTCCACTGCTCTACCAATTGAGCTAACGGCCCCCGAGAAAAAGGGGATGGGGTGACCGATGGGACTCGAACCCACGACAACCGGAGTCACAATCCGGGACTCTACCAACTGAGCTACGGTCACCACCGTGTCACTGCACAACCACTGGCACAAAGGGCGGCTCTGGCGCGCCCGGCAGGACTCGAACCTGCAACCGTCGGCTTAGAAGGCCGATGCTCTATCCGGTTGAGCTACGAGCGCGTTACCGCCGAACGTCGAGGTGCCACGCCTGATATCGAGCCTGCCTGCAAGCCTTCGGCCGGGAGAAATGGTCGGGGTAGAGGGATTCGAACCCCCGACATCCTGCTCCCAAAGCAGGCGCGCTACCAGACTGCGCTATACCCCGTCGAGCCGTCCCCGCAAAAGGGCCTACACAGCGAGCGCAGGATGGTAGCGCCGCCACCGCCAGCGGTCAAGGTACAAAGGGTTGCAAAGGTTGTTCTTTCATGCACGTTTCCGTGATACGTTGCAGGTACGCAAGTCGAGCTTGCGGGCGGGGGAGACAGGGACATGCTCAACTGGGTCGCCAACGGCGCCATCGTGCTGGGTGCAGCGGGCCTGATCTATGCACAGTGGAACCTGGCCCGCCTGTTGCGCGAGCTGCCGGAGAGCCGCGTTCGTACGGGCTGGCTGCTGATGTTCGTGCTGATCCCGATCTTCACGTTGGGGTATCTCGGTTTCATCCCCCTGAACTGGGGCCTGTACCACTCCATCCCTGACCTGCTGGTGCCAATCATATTCCTCCTGGGGGGATGTTTCGTCTGCAGCGTCGTGCTTCTGACCTATAGCTCGGTGGAAAGCATCCGCCGCATCACCCGACTGGAACACGAATCGATCACCGATCCTCTGACCGGCCTGTTCAACCGCCGCCACATGGACCGCCGCCTGGACGAAGAAGTCGCCCGCTCGCGGCGCTATGGCCAGCCGCTGTCGGTGGTCATGCTGGACATCGACGAGTTCAAGGGGATCAACGATCGCCTGGGACACCTGGCGGGTGACTATATCCTCGAATCGATCGCCCAGCGCCTGCGGCAGAACCTGCGCCGCGTGGACCTGGCGGCACGCTTTGGTGGCGAGGAGTTCGTGGTCATCGCCCCGCACACCGACCAGGACGCCGCACTGCAACTGGCCGAGAAACTGCGCAGCGAGATCGCCCAGACGCCGATCATACTCAAGGGCCACGAACATGTGCCGCCCTGCGCCCCGGATGAACTGTACGTAACAGTCTCGGTGGGGGTCGCCAGCCTCAATATCGAGCCCGACTCCCGCGACAACGCGGATTTTCTGCTCCAGCGGGCGGACGACGCCCTCTATCGGGCCAAGGCCGGCGGGCGCAATCGCTGCGAGTCCGGACCCAGTCGCGCCAGCCTGGTCGCGGCGAGCTGACGCACCCGCGAACGAGCCGGCTTGAGGCGCTCCCGCGCGCGTGGGATGATCGCGGCCAGTTTCCGAGACAGAGCCTCCCATGACTGCCCAGCTCATCGACGGCCGCGCGATTGCCCAGACCCATCGCGCCCGCATCGCCACCGAGATCGAATCCATGACCGCCCGCGACCTGCGCCCGCCGGGCCTGGCTGTGGTGCTGGTCGGTTCCGATCCCGCCTCCCAGGTCTACGTGCGCAACAAGCGCAAGGCCTGCGAGCAGGTCGGCGTGGTCTCGCACTCCTATGATCTGCCCTCGGGCACGCCGCAGACCGATCTGCTGGCCCTGATCGACCAGCTCAATGCCGACCGCACCATCGACGGCATTCTGGTGCAGCTGCCGCTGCCCAGCCATATTGACCCCGAGACCGTGATCGAGCGCATCTCGCCCGCCAAGGACGTCGACGGCTTTCACCCCTATAACGTGGGTCGGCTCGTCGCCCGGATCCCGCGTCTGCGTCCCTGCACGCCCTGGGGTGTCATCCAGCTGCTGCGCCACCTGGATGAGCCGTTCAAGGGCCGCACCGCCTGTGTGATTGGCGCCTCCAATATCGTGGGCCGCCCGATGGCGCTGGAACTCCTGCTGGCTGGCGCCACCCCGACCATCTGCCACCGCTTCACGCCGGATACCGCGGGCATCGCGCGCCAGTCCGACATCCTGATCGCAGCGGCCGGCAAACCGGGCCTGGTCAAGGGCGACTGGGTCAAGCCCGGGGCCACGGTGATCGACATCGGCATCAACCGCCGCGAAGACGGCACCCTGTGCGGTGACGTGGAATTCGACGCGGCGGCGGAGAAGGCCGCCTGGATTACGCCGGTGCCCGGCGGTGTCGGCCCGATGACGGTGGCGATGCTGCTGGACAACACCCTGCGCGCCCGCGCCTTCGGCACCCACGAGGCCAGCTAGCGATACGTCGGAAGTGTCGCTGGGTTTAATGCACGTAGCGCGAAACCCGCGGGACCGCCTCGAGCAGGTGACGGGTGTATTCGGCCCGCGGACTGGCCAGCACCTCGGCGGTGTTGCCGATCTCCTCCATGCGGCCATCGTGCATCACCAGCATGCGGTCGGAAAAATACTCGACCACCCCCATGTCGTGGGTGATGAAGATCAGCGCCAGGCGGCGTTCGACCCGCAATCGTCCGAGGATCTGCAGGACCTCCGCCTGCACCGAGACATCCAGCGCGCTGGTCACCTCATCGCAGATAATCACGTCCGGATCCAGCACCAGGGCCCGGGCAATCCCGATGCGCTGGCGCTGGCCGCCCGAGAACTCGTGCGGATAGCGCCACAGCGTATCCGCCGGTAGCGCGACCTGGTCCAGAGTCGCGCGCGCACGCTCGATGCGATCCTCCTGGTCCTCGCCAATCCCGTGTACCGCCATGGGCTCGGTCAGCAACGTCATCACGTTCAGGCGCGGGTTCAGCGATGAGGCCGGGTCCTGGAACACCACCTGCAAATGACGCCGCAGGCGGCGCAACGGTTTGCGCGGCATCCCGGTCAATGGCTGGTCGCGGTAGCGGATCTCGCCGCCAGTGGGCTCGATCAGGCGCAGGATCGCGCGACCCAGCGTGGTCTTGCCGCAGCCCGACTCGCCGACCACCGCGAGCACCTCGCCGTTGTCGAGCTGAAACGAGACGCCATCCACCGCGCGCACGACATCCACCTGGCGGCGCATCAGGCCCTTCAGCACCGGAAAATGCACCTGCAGATCGCGCACGTCCAGCAACGTCTCGCGCCCGGCCCCAGGCACCGAGGGCAACGGCGGCAGGTTTTCCGGCAGGGCGCCGATCAGCTTGCGCGTGTAGGCATCCTGCGGGTCGCGCAATAGCGGGTGACACTCGCCCTGCTCCACCAGCCGGCCCTTGTGCATCACCGCCACGCGATCCGCCACCGAGGCGACCACGCCGAAATCGTGGGTGATCAGCAGCACAGCCATCCCGTTCTTTTCGCGCAGCTGATCGATCAGCTTCAGGATCTCGGCCTGTATGGTCACATCCAGCGCGGTGGTCGGCTCGTCGGCAATCAGCAGATCCGGCTCCGCCACCAGCGCCATCGCGATCATCACGCGCTGACGTTGCCCCCCTGAAAGCTTGTGCGGATAGTCGTGGCGCCGCTGTTCCGGGTTTGGCAGCTGGACCTCGCGCAGCACCTCGAGCACCCGCGCCTCGCGCTCGGCCGGGGTCATCTGCGGGCGGTGCAGGCGCAGGACCTCGTCGATCTGGTCGCCCACAGTCAGCACCGGGTTCAGCGAGGTCATCGGTTCCTGGAAGATCATGCCCACCCGATCCCCGCGCACCTGCTGCATCACGCGGTCCGGCAGGCCCAGCAGTTCCTGCCGGGTCCCGTGCCCGGCCAGCCAGACATCACCCGTGGAGGGCTCGAAGCCCCCGTCCAGCAGCCGCATGATCGCCAGCGCCGTGATCGACTTGCCGGACCCCGACTCGCCCACCAGGGCGAACAGCTCGCCTGCACGGATCGAGAAGCTGATGTCCTCGACCAGCGGCGCCTCGCTGTCGCGATGCCGAATGCGGAGGTTGCGCACCTCGAGCATGGCCTAGCGCACCCCCCCGCTGGTGGCGCCCGCGGCTGCCGGGCGGGTGGGCGCGGCATGGCTGGCGGCCTTGGCGGCCGAGCGCGAGTGCGGGTCCACCGCATCGCGCAGGGCCTCGCCGATCAGGTTGTAGGCGAACACGGTCAGGAAGATCGCCCCGCCCGGGAAGGCCGCCATCCACCAGTTGAAGGTCGAGCTCTGCACCGCCTGGTTCAGCATCTGTCCCCAGGAGGGCTCGTCCACCAGCCCCAGACCCAGGAACGACAGTGTGGCCTCGGCGAGGATCGCGGAGGCGACGCCAAAGCTGGCCGCCACCAGGATCGGTGCGATCCCGTTCGGCAGCATATGGCGGAACAGGATCGAGGGCAGCGACAACCCCGACGCGATCGCACCCTGCACGAAGTCCTGCTGCCGCAGGCGCAGGAACTCCGCGCGCACATAGCGCGCATAACCGGACCAGGACGTCAGGCCGATGATCAGCATCATCAGATACAGCGATCGCCCGAAGAAGGCGACAAAGGTCAGCAACAGGAACAGGGTCGGGATGGCCTCGAAGATCTCCACCAGACGCATGCCGATGATGTCCACGATGCCCGAGAAGTAACCCATCAACCCGCCCAGGATCACGCCGATCCCGAGCGCGATCCCGGTGGCGATGAAGCCGATGGACAGGGCGATGCGCGAGGCGTGGATCATGCGCGAAAGCGCGTCCGCCCCATTGTCGTCGGTACCGAACCAGTGCACGCGATCGGGGGACTCGCGCGGGGCCTCGAGCCCGGTGTCCGCGTAATCCCGCAGGTAGTCGCGCGGCGAATACGGGATCGGCGCGCGGATCACGGTCTGGTATTCGCCCTGCGCCTCGGCCTCGCGGTACTGCTCGTAGATCACCAGCGAGGGGGGCGAGACCGTCTGCCAGGCGACCGCCCCCAGGATCGCACTCAGCACTCCCCAGAGCACAAAGCGCCGCCAGGGGCGGCCCGGCAGCAGCCAGAACACGCCCGCCAGCACCAGCATCCCGAACAGCGTGACATCCGCCGCGGTCAGGTAGCGCAGGAACGGCATGGACCAGCCGTCCGCCGTCTGCACCAGCAGCGGATGCGAGCTGGCCAGCACGGGGGCCAGGATCGCAACCAGCGTCAGCAGCGCAATCCACCCGATCCCCAGCCGCGCACCCCAGCGCAGCAAGACCTCGCCGACCACCCGGCGTGCCCAGGAACGGCTGCGACGGCCCTCGCCCTGCTGCACCGACTCAGTCATAACTCACCCGCGGGTCGACAATGGCATAGGCCAGATCCGCCAGCAGATAGCCAACCAGGGTCAGCACGCCGGAGATCAGCGTGATCGACAGCACCAGCTCGCGGTCGCGGGTCTGCACCGCCTCCACCGCGAGTTTGCCCATCCCGTCGATCGAGAAGATCGCCTCCACGATCACCGACCCGGCCAGCAGCGACGGCAGCAGGGTGGCCGACACGGTAATCAGGGGCAGCAGGCTGTTGCGGAACACATGCCGCCACAGCACCTCGTGCTCGGGCACGCCCTTGGCACGCGCGGTGCGGGCATAGTCCGAGTTCAGGTTCTCCAGCACCGACGAACGCGAGAGTTTGGCCAGGAAGGCGAGCCCCCCATAGGACAGGCACAGTACCGGCAGCACCAGGTGCCATGCGCGATCCAGCAGGAAGCCCGGCACCATGCTGCCGGGCGCCAGGCCCAGCGCTATCGCGAACCCCGCGGCCAGGCCCACCGTGCCGAGGTAGAAGCCACGCAGCACGCCCCAGTCGCTGTGTGCCATCAGCCAGCCCAGCACTACACCGATCCCCATGGCAACGGTTGTACTGATCCAGCCGGCAGGCGCCAGGTCACTGAACATCAGCCAACCGCAGAAGCCCCCGATGGCCGCACCAAGCCCGCCCCGGATCAGATCGGGCAGGTAGCGCGCCAGGTAAATACCCAGCGCCGCCCCCAGAAACGGCAGCACCAGCAGCAGCGGTATGGCCCAGGCCACCTCCACGGTTGGCAGGAAGGTTATGTCCAGCGCCGCCCGCTGGCTCAAGCCCCCGGTCGGAAACCATTGCCAGAACTGATCGGAGGCAAAGAAACCGATCAGCAGGACGCCCGCCAGCATTGTGGGCACCGACCACAAGGCCAGCAGCACCACCCCGGACTGGGAATCGAAGGCCTGCCCCTGCTGGGTGGCCGCGCGTACCCCGACGGCCACCGCCACGATGTAGATCAGTGGTATGGAGAGCACATTCAGCAGCAGGGTGATCGGCAATCGTTCGGCGACCAGATCCGCCACCGGACGGCCAAAACGGAAGCTGGTCCCGAGATTGGGGGCCTTCAGCTTCGGCCAGCCGGTCAGCGAGCCGTCCTCGTCCTGGGCAAAGCCCACCGGCGAGATGTTGTTCAGCCAGCGCCCGTACTGCACCGGCGGCGGCTGGTCCAGGCCATAGAGGCGGTTGTAGTACTCCTCCATCGCCTTTTGCGCCTGCGGCTCCAGGCCCTGCCCCTCGATCAGGGTCAGCGCGCTGATCCCGCCCGGCGCGGCCGCCATCACGGCGAAGACCACGACCGTGATGCCGAACAGGGTCGGCACCATCAAGATCAGGCGGCGCAGGATGTAGGTCAGCATGGCGTGCGCGGGTTCTCTGGCACTCCGGCCCCGGCTGGCATGCGGCTACTGCCCGTACCGCTGCTGGTCAAACGGGGCGTAGATCTCCACCGGCACGAACCCGAGGTTCAGGCCGAGTGCCGTCTGTTCCAGGTTCTGGATACGCCGGTCGATGAAGGCAAGGGTCTGGCGCCGCATCAGGAAGGTATACGGCTGATCCTCCACCAGGATCCGCTCGGCCTCGCGCCAGTGTTCCATGCGCTTGTCCTCGTCCACCTCGCCGCGCGCGGCCTCGATCACGGCATCCAGCTCGGGGTTTTCGTAGTTGATGAAATTGTCACCACCAGAGACCGTCTGGCTGGAGTGGAACATCTGGTAGATGTCCACCTCCACGCCGCTGGTCCAGCCCAGGGTAATGGCATCGAAGTCCTGGCGGCTGAGCTTCTCCAGCATCACCGACCACTCGGTTGGCTGCGGCCGCATATGAACCCCGGCGCGGGCATACAGATCGCGCAGGAACAAGGCGATACGGCGGGTGTCCTCGTTGTCCTGGAAGTACACCAGGTCGAACGAGAACGGCTCGCCGTCCTCATTGATCAGCACCCCGTCGCGGTTCTTCTCGGAGTAGCCGGCCTCGGCCAGCAGCTCCAGCGCGCGTTCGACATCAAAGGGGATGTGTTCGAGGTCGGGGTTGTGCTGGTCGCTGCGTGGGCTGAACGGGCTGATCGCGCGCTCGGCATAGCCCAGCATCACCTGCTCGATCAGGCGATCGACATCCGTCAGATAGCTCATCGCCCGGCGCACGCGGGGATCGGCAAAGCGGGTCGGCTCGCCATCGCGCTTCTGGTTCCAGCCGATATAGGAATAGCCCGCGGTCGGGCTCATGTATTCGTGGGTATCCGCGCGTTCACGCAGGGCCTCGTCATCGCGCAGCCGGGCGTATTCGCGCGGCCGGGCCCCGTAGACGTCGATGTCGCGGTTGCGGAAGGTCGTCAGGCGCGCGCTGTCATTCTGGATCACGCGCCAGACGAGCCGGTCAAACGAGGGCTCCACCGGCCCCCAGTAGCGCGGATTGCGCTCCAGTTCGATCCGCCCGGCATCCGGCGTCCAGCCGGTCGGGTCCTCGAGCCGGTAGGGGCCGGATCCCAGCAGAATCCCGCGCGACTCGTTGAACGTCTCGGGCTCGTCGAGGTAGCGCTCGTAGAAATGCTTTGGCAGGACGTTCAGCCCACCGGCGACCCGCAAGGCGTCAAAATACGGCTCCTCGAACGTGAACACGACGGTACGCTCGTCCACCGCCTCCACCTTCTCGACCTTCTCCAGGAAGGCCCGCGCGCGCGGCACCGCGATCGCATCGGTCATCAGGAAGTTGAAGGTGAACTCCACGTCCTCCGCGGTCAGCGGCTCGCCGTCGGAGAACTGCAGGCCAGGACGCAGCTGGAAGGTCAGCTCCTGACCGGATTCATCGAAGTCCCAGGACGCGGCCAGCAAGCCCTGCCAGTCCAGGGTCTCCGGATGGCGCTGCACCAGCGATTCCAGCACGTAGTTCTGTACGTCAGCGGCATAGGCGTCGCTGGAGACATAGGGTGTGATCGTCGCCAGCCCCGTACCGAAGGCCTGCACCAGCCAGTCGCCCTCGGCATAATCATCACGCCCCGCCGCCTCGGCCGCCCGCTCGAATGCCGAGGGGACCTCCGCGACCCGAGGTGCGCGCTCGCCGTCCCCAGTGGTGAAACGCCCCGAGGCCAGATCGGACTCGAGACTCTGCAGACTGCGGCGCAGTGCCCGCAGGTCGCGAGCCTGCTCGCTCATCATGTTCTGCATGGCGGCCATGCGCTGCCACTGGCGATCCACCTGCACCATGACCAGCAACAACAGGATGCCCAGCACGATCAGGGTGACAATCCAACCAAAATGACGACTCACAAGGCCTCCGCTCTTGAGTGGCACCGACGTCCGCGCTCCCCAGGGACAAACGATGCAGACCGCACTTCGCGCACTATAGCAATCCCGCCCGCCGCTCTCACCGGGTGCAGGGGAACACTGGCCAATGTACACACTCGCGTTGGCACCCCAGGTTTTCCGATCCGGCGTTGCGGCCCTTGCCGGTAAAACCACTACCGGCTGCGCACCGTGCCTTGTTCGCACGAATAAGCGACGAAGCAGCGAGCGTGTACATTGGCCAGTGTTCCCCTAGCTGGCCGGACCCGCGGCACATCGGTATGATCCCGAGACAGTCGCGTCGGCACTGGGTTCCCGCCCGGTCCGGCCGCCACGGGGCGGTCCTTTTCAAGGGCGCCGGCACGAACCAGATTCAAGGAGATTTACATGGGTTTTCTGAAGGGCAAGCGCGCGCTGATTGTCGGCGTGGCCAGTAACCGCTCCATCGCCTATGGCATTGCCTCGGCCATGCATCGCGAGGGCGCCGAGCTCGCGTTCACCTATCAGAACGAGCGGCTGCGCGACCGCGTGGAGAAACTGGTCGCCGATTTCGACTCCGACATCCTCGTGCCCTGCAACGTCGAGGACGACCGCGAGATCGAACAGGTCTTC
Organism: Thioalkalivibrio sp. HL-Eb18; assembly: GCF_000364985.1. Lineage (NCBI taxonomy): Bacteria > Pseudomonadati > Pseudomonadota > Gammaproteobacteria > Chromatiales > Ectothiorhodospiraceae > Thioalkalivibrio > Thioalkalivibrio sp. HL-Eb18. The sequence goes on along the minus strand of NZ_KB822964.1, from coordinate 144,511 downwards.
GAGCGGCTGGACGACTACTGGGACGGGATCGATATCCTGGTCCACTCGGTGGCCTTTGCCCCCAAGGAACAGCTCGACGGTGACTTCCTCGACAACATGACCCGCGACGGCTTCCGCATCGCCCATGATGTCAGCTCCTACAGCCTGGCGGCGCTGGCCAAGGCCGGGCGCGGCATGATGAAAGATCGCGAAGCCTCCATCCTGACCCTGAGCTACCTCGGGGCGGAACGCTCCATGCCCAACTACAACGTGATGGGCCTGGCCAAGGCCAGCCTCGAGGCCAACGTCCGCTATCTCGCCTACACCCTGGGCCCGGAGACCACGCGTGTGAATGCGATCTCCGCCGGCCCGATCCGCACACTGGCCGCCTCGGGCATCGGCGAGTTCAAGCGCATCCTCGACCATGTCGAGGCCAACGCACCGCTGCGCCGCAACGTGACGACCGAACAGGTCGGCAATGCCGGGGCCTTCCTCTGCTCCGATCTGGCCTCCGGCATCACCGGCGAGGTGATGTACGTCGACTCGGGCTACAACACCGTCGGCCTGGGCGCCGCCGAGATCGGGCTCGACAAGGATAGTTAAGCTCCTGCCCCGGCCACCTGGGTGGGGTGCGCGACCCACGAAAAAGGCCCGGCCCGCTTTCGCGGACCGGGCCTTTTTACGTTCGGCGGTTCCGGTGAACCGCCCGTTGGGGGCGCGACTAGTCGAGGTTTTCCGGATAACGCGTGATATCCGCCTCGGATTCCAGCCAGGCCAGATAGGCGCGGAACTCGGCGCTGGCATAGGCATTGCGCATCAGTTCGCGGGCCTGCTGGCGCATCGCCGCATCCGCCTCCTGCTCGTCGAGCCGCACTTCATGCAGGATCGCGACGGCGAAGTCGCCAGTCCCCAGACGAGTGCCGCTGATCTCGACGGCGTCCTCTCCCGGGGCCGACAGGCGGAACAGGTGCTGCTGCAAGCCACCGGGCACGCCGTTATCGCCATCTACCGGCGAATCCCGGCGCACCTCGCGCTCCATCTGCCAGGCGTCATCATCCTCGATAGCATCCGCCCAGTCGTCGGCGTCACGCAGCCGTGCGATCAGTTCCTCACCCGCTTCGCGCGCGGCATCGGCGGCCGCCTCGCGCCGCAGACGCTCGCGGATCTCGTCCTCGACCTCGGCCAGCGGACGGACCTCGGACGGCTCGTGCTCCTCGATTCGCAGCACGACAGTCGAGCCATCCTGCAGGTCGATCGCCTCGCTGTTGTGACCATCCTCCAGCACACGTGGATCGAAGGCCGCATTGCGGATCGAACGGTGCTGGGCGATGCCGTCGCCGGAGCCGCGGGTAAACCAGTCGCTGGTCTGGATCTCCAGACGGGTCGCCTCGGCGGCCGGCTCCAGGCTGTCCGGGTATTCGGCGGCCTGCCCCATCAGGTCATCCAGGGCGTCGATCTGCATCTGTTCAGCGCTGCGGTCGCGAAGATCGCGTTCAACCTCGTCCCGCACATCCTCGAACGGTTGCGGTCGGGCCTCCTGAATCGAGGTCACCTCGAGGATGAACCAGCCCCGGTCGGTACGCACCGGGCGGCTGATCAGCCCCTCCGGCAGCGTGAAGATGATGGTCTCGAGCGTGCGGTCCAGGTCACCCCGGGCAATCTCGCCCAGACTGCCGCCACGATCGGCGCTGAGACTGTCCTCGGAGTACGCTTCGGCCAGATCGGCAAAGTCCTCGCCTTCTTCCAGGCGATCGCGCAGTTCGTTGATCTTTGCCTCACCTTCCTCGCCGGTATCCTGAATCCGGATCTGGCGCACCTCGCGCAACTCCGGCTCCTCGTAGCGGCTGCGGTTCACCTCGTAGTGCTGGCGGATATCGTCTTCGGACACATCCACCGCCTCTTCCAATGCCTCGGGATCGAGCTGCAGATACGCGATACGTACGCGCTCCTCGGTGGTGAACTCGTCCTGATTGGCCTCGTAATAGGCCTCGATCGCCTCGTCGTCGACCACGTCGGGCTGGTCGAAGTCATCGACCGGGAAGATGCGCCAGCTGGCCACACGCGTCTGGTTGCGCAGGCGGCTGAAGTCATCCACCAGCGCATCCGCCGGGAAGCCCGTGGCCTGGATGCCGCCCTGGAGTTGCGACAGGATGATCGACCGGCCGATGTCGCGCTCGAAGTCCGACGGGCTCAGACGCTGCGCATTGAGCAACTGCGCATAGCGCTCGCGACTGAACTGGCCACCCTCCTGGAACACCGGCATGCCGCGAATCTCCCGCAGGATGCTGTCTCCTGCGGCCTTGAAGCCCGCCGAGTCGGCTGCCTGGCGCAGCAGTTCCTGGCGAATCAGGGTCTCCAGCGCCTGCATGCGGATGCCCTCCTCGTCGAGCAGGTCATCCGGGATCTGGCCACCGAACATGCGGGCCATCTGGTCCCGCTGTGCGCGCGCCTCGTTGTGCACGTCGCGCACCTGGATATCGGTCCCGTTGACCTCGGCCGCGACCAGCGGACCGGAACCACCGAAATATTCCCCGAGCCCCCAGACAGCGAAGGGGATGGTAATCAGGCCAATAATCACATAGGCGAGCCAGCCGCTCGCCCGGTCGCGAATTGCTTGCAGCATGGTGGTCTCTGCGTGCTCCGGGGTCGCCCCGGAACCTGGGGCCCGGGGGTTTCAGAATCAACCGCCGATGGTAGCAGGAGCGGAGCGCCAAGTCTGCGCCACGCCCAGGTCGAGTAGGGAATCCGTCAGGCAGTGCTAATCCGTATCACCATCAAACGCGGACACGCCCTGAGAGCAAGGCATCCACCCGGTCGAGATCCTCCGGGGTATCGACACCCGGCGGATGCGCCTCGCCGCGACGCCCGACCTGGATCCAGGCGCCCATGGCCAGGGCCCGCAGCTGCTCGAGCTGCTCCAGCTGCTCCAGCGCGGCGGGTGGTTCGGCACTCATGCGGCGCAGGAACCCGGCACGATAGGCGTAGACGCCCAGATGCCGGTTCGCCTGATCCAGCGCCGGGGCGCGGCCTGCCCGATGGGCCTCGCGATCCCAGGGGATCGGGGCACGCGAGAAATACAGCGCGCGCCCCGACGCATCGGTGACCAGCTTCACCTGGTTCGGGTCGGCCAGGTCTTCGGGGCGGCGGATAGGGACACCGAAGGTCGCCATATCCGCTTCCGGCGTATCGGCCAGCAGGCGAGCCAGGTCATCCAGCAGTGATCCTGGCGTCAGCGGCTCGTCACCCTGCAGATTGACCACGATGGACTCGTCGCCCCAGCCCTCGGCGGCCGCCACCGCCGCGATGCGGTCGGTACCGGAGGGCAGGTCAGCATCGGTAGCAAAGGCCTCGACCCCGCACTGGCGCGCGACATCGAGGATGCGCTCGTCGTCCGCCGCGACGATCACCCGCGAGGCCCGGCTCTCCTTCGCCCGGGCGATCACATGCGCGATCAGCGGGCGCCCGGCGACGGCCGCCAGCGGCTTGCCCGGGAGCCGACTGGAGGCCATCCGTGCCGGGATCACGACATGGAAGGCGGCCATGGAACGCTCAGGCGTCGCGCCAGCGTTCCTTTTCCTCGTCCGACAGGGCGCGGGCCTCGTCCTCCAGCATCACCGGGATTTCGTCGCGGATCGGATAGGCAAGACCGGCGGAAACGGAGATCAGTTCCTGGTTCTCGCGATCGTACTTGAGCGGGCCCTTGGTCACCGGGCAGACGAGAATGTCGAGCAGACGCTTGTCCATTTAATACCCCAACAGTAGTTGCGACGCGGTCAGATCAGCGCCTTCTTGATTCGGGCGACCGTTTCCAGACGGGCCAGCAAAGCCGACTCGAAGGCAGACGGCACGCGGGCCGCAATCGGCCAGTACCAGTGATTCTCCTGCGCGAACGTCCGGCATTTTACGGCATCCTTCTCGGTCATCAGAACCGGCAGACCGTCATCGAAGCGAATTTGGTGCGGACGAAAGCGGTGATGATCCGGGAACGGATGCCGGATGATGTCAATGTCCGCCGCCTCGAGCATGCGGAAGAAGCGCTCCGGGTCGGCGATGCCGGCCACCGCATGGGCATCACGGCGAGCAAAGCGGTGTGGCTTGTAGCCCTCGCCATGCCCATCCACGCGCTGCAGACGGCTGGACGGCACCAGCTCCATCGCGAACTCGCCGGGGCCGGGCTCGCCCCCGGTCACCAGCACGAAGTCCGCCCGCTCCCGCGCGGTCTTCGGCTCGCGCAACGGCCCGGACGGCAGACACAGGCCGTTGCCCAGCCGGCGCTTGCCGTCGATCATCAGGATGGTGATGTCACGCGGCAGACGGTGATGCTGCATCCCGTCGTCGGCGATCACCACATCCACGCCCTGGTCCGTCAGCGCCCGCGCCCCGCGCACACGATCGCGGTCGACCTGCACCGGGACCCCGGTGCGCTGTGCAATCAGCAGGGGTTCGTCCCCGACCACCACGGGGTCCGACAGCGGGGTCACTCGAATCCCCGCGGCATCCCCGCGCCCGCCGTAGCCCCGGCTGACGATCCCCGGACGATACCCGGCATCCGCCAGGCGCTTCGCCAGCCAGATGGTCATCGGGGTCTTGCCGCTGCCACCCACCGTCAGGTTGCCGACCACGATCACCGCCTTGGCCGGGATCGTGATGCTCCGCCGGGCCTGCTCCAGCCGATGGCGATTCCACTCCACCGCCCCGGCATAGGCCAGCGACAGCGGGTACATCGCCGCCGCGAACGGCCCGCGCTGACACCACTGATCCCAGATTCGGGCGCCCAGCCACGCCTTGAACCGGCCCATGGCTACCAGTCCCAGACCCGCCGCAGCACGGCATCGAAGTTGGCATCCACCTGCCGGCGCTCGTCCCAGAAGCGCCGCCGGGCCGCGTCGCCCTGCTGGCGCCGGGCAGCGGGGTCGTCCCGCAGTCGCGCCCAGGCCGCCAGCACGGCGGAGGCATCTTCCAGCACCAGGCATGGCACCTCGGTGGCCGGCGTCTCTCCCAGACTCACGGCCGCGCCCCCCGCCAGCCCCTGCCAGAGGGCCTGACGGTCGGGCGCGGCCAGGTGTACCGCATGCGCGGCACTGGCCGCGGCCGCAAACCAGCGCCGGTCATCCAGATGCAGGATGGTCCCGGCCGCCAGTGACGAGCGATCCCACTCCGATACCCGCAGCCCGGTCCCCGGAAGATCGCGCGCAGTCGCCGCCGCTCCGCCCCGGCGACTGGCCAGCAGGATATCGGTCGCCCCCAAGCCGGATGTTTCCCAGGCCGCGCGCCATGCCGACCACTGGTCGTCACGTCCATGCCACCACCACAGCCGCTGCACCTCCCCGCCCACCAGGGCGCGCAGGACCACGTCCGCCTGGGCCTCGACAAAACGCGCCTGGGGGTCGGCGACCGGCAGGACATCGGCCGCCGCACCGTGGGCCCAGCTCGTGGATGTGTTCAGAGGCCAGCACTGCTCCACTGGCCGCACGGGTTTCCACGTGGGGGGCCGGGCATTGACCGCAACCACCGGGCATTGGGCCTGCGCCAGCAGGCTGCGCGGGGCATTGCCCCCGGCCAGGAGGATGCCGTGGGGCTGAAAGCGATCCAGGACACGGCGCACCACGCGCGGGCGATCGCAGGGCCCGTAGCCCACGCCAACCTTCTTGAACGGCTGCATGTGGCGTTCGAACAGCTCGGGATAATCCTGCTCGAAGGTCAGCACGATGCGCACGTCCTGACGCTTGTCGCGCACCGCTCCCAGCAGCTCGATGCCCAAGCGTACATCCTCGGGGGTACCCCCGGCCTTGATCCAGACCAGGCGCCCGCGCTCGGCGGGCGGGCTCAGAAAGCCGCGGCGCGCCCGCGCCCGGGCCCCGTTGCCCTGGCGATAGTCGCGCCAGACGGCACGCCAGACCGGCAGCGGGCGGTCACCGTAGCCCGCCGCCTCATCCCCCATGCGCAGCCCCGAAGGCGGCATCTTCGCGCGCGCCATCAATCATCGTCGTCGCGCTCGCCAAGGGTCGCGATCGAGACAGAGGTAATGCCCAGGCGCCCGACCACGTCCAGCGCGCGCACCACCGACTGGTGCGAGGTATTGGCATCGGCGCGGATCAGCACGGGGTCATCCTCGCGCCCCTCGCGCGCCTCGGAAATCACCCGCTCCAGGGTCTCGGCGCGACGGTTGACCAGTTCCTGGCCATCCACGAAATAGTTGCCGTCGGCATCCACCACGATATCCAGCCAGGCCCGTTCAACCACCTCCGTCTCGCGGTCGGCCGACGGCAGGGTCAGCTCGATGTTGGCATGCTGATCGAAGGTGGTCGAAACCATGAAGAAGATCAGCAGCAGAAACACCACATCGATCAGCGGCGTCAGATTGACGCCCGGCTCGTCATGGTGCGGCCTGCGAAAGTTCACGCGGTGACTCCGCCTTCCGGCGTGGCGGCGGTTGCGTCCCGCTCGCCGTGGATCACCTCGACCAGCTTGGTCGCCTCCTGCTCCATCTCCAGCACCAGCTCGTCGATGCGGCCCCGGAAGTAGCGGTGGAAGGCCAGCGCCGGAATCGCCACACCGATGCCGGCGGCGGTGGTGATCAGGGCCTGGGAGATGCCCCCGGCCAGATCGCGCGGGCTGCCGACACCGATCTCGGTGATCACGGTGAACACCTCGATCATCCCGACCACGGTGCCGAGCAGGCCCAGCAGCGGGGTGATCATCGCGATGGTGCCGAGCGTATTCATGTAGCGCTCGAGTTCGTGGGCCACCCGACGGCCCGCTTCCTCGATGCTCTCCTGGGTGATCTGGCGCGCGCGGTCATGGGTCGCCAGGCCGGCGGCCAGCACAGCACCCAGGGGCGAACCGGCCCGGATGCGCTGGATGTCCTCCAGGGTCAGCCCCTTCATGCGCATCTGTTCCCAGATCGTGCTGAGCAGGCGCGGCGGGACCACGCGCGACCGCCGCAGCGTCCACAGGCGTTCCAGCACGATGGCCACCGCGAGTACGGAACACAGCAGGATCGGCAGCATCAGCCAGCCGCCCGCCTGTACGATCTCCAGCATTCAGTCTCTCCCTCTTGGCTCGTCGCGCCGGAACACGGCCATGGATTCCACATGGGCGGTATGCGGGAACATGTCCATGATCCCGGCCCGCTCCAGGCGATAGCCATGATGATGCACCAGGCGCTCGGCGTCACGGGCGAGCGTGGCCGGGTTGCAGGACACATAGACCATGCGCTCGATGCGCTGCGGCGCCAGCGCCTCGATCACCGCGGCCGCGCCGGTGCGCGGTGGATCCAGCAGCACGCGGTCAACGCGCTCGCCCAGCCATGCGGCATTCTTGAGTGCTTCCACATCATCCAGGTCGGCACGCTCGTAGCGGGTGTTGGCGATGCCCTGGTCGCGGGCATTGGCGCGCGCCCGCGCCAGCATCGCGTCGTCCACCTCGACGCCGACGACCTCGCCTTCGCTGACCGTGCGTGCCAGCGGCAGGGTGAAGTTGCCCAGCCCGCAGAACAGATCCAGCACCCGCTGGCCCGGCTGCAGATCCAGTGCCTCCAGGGCCTGCGGGACCATCTTGCGGTTGATGCCGGCATGCACCTGGATAAAGTCCGTCGGCATGAACGGGACCGACACATCGTAGTCCGGATGGCGATAGACCAGCGGCTCGATCGGCCCGGCCAGCGGTTCCACCGTCTCCGGGCCGCCAGGCTGCAGATACACCTGAATGCCCTCGGCCTCCGCCCAGGCGGACAGCCGCGCGCTGTCCGCCGCAGACAGCGGATCCAGGTTGCGAAAGATCAGCGCCACGCGCTCGTCATCATCCACCGCCACCTCGATCTGCGGCAGGCGGTCGCGCGCCTCGAGGCCACCGATCAGCTCGCGCAGGGCCCGGATACGTTTGCCTACGGCGGGGTGCAGCACCTCGCAATGGGTCATCTCGGCCAGATACGGGCTGCCGCGCTCGCGAAAGCCGACCAGCACCCCGCCCTTCTTGGGCACGTACTTCGCCCCCAGCCGCGCAGTGCGCCGGTAGCCGAGGGTCGTGTCGGTCAGCGGCTCGAAGCGGGCCTCGGGGGTCACGTGGCCGATGCGCTCCAGGGCATCGAACAGGGCCTGCTCCTTGATCGCACGCTGGGTCTCGATGGAGGCATGCTGCAGCTTGCAGCCGCCGCAGAGGCCGAAGAACGCGCAGGGTGGTTCGACCCGGCCCGGAGCCGACTCCAGCACCTCGACCACCTCGGCGCTGTCGAAGCGACGCTTGCGCCCGGTCTGCTGGGCCATCACCCGCTCGCCCTTCAGCGCCCCGTGGATGAAGCAGGCCTTGCCATCGCGCCGGACCACGCCCTGACCGTCCAGCGTGACCTCTTCGATCAAAGCCTCGAACGGGGTCTTGTCGATGCGTGCCATCAGCCCGTGCGTCCGGCCGCCTGCCAGGCGTCGAGAAATTCCCGGTGGTGCGCCGCGCCGCTGCCCTCCAGGTACTCAACCAGCTGTTGCTGCCGGCTGGCCAGGGCGGCATCGGTCAGGTTGCCGCGCATGTATTCGAAGCGCAGCCAGACCAGATAGGTATTGAGCACGTCGTGCTCGACATAGTCGTGGATCTCGGCCTGGCGGCCATCGCGCCAGGCTGGCCAGACCTTCGACCCGTCCATGCCCAGCTTGCCGGGGAAGCCGAGCAGGCTCGCCATCATGTCGAGGCTGGTGACCGCGCGGCCCTGGAAGCCGGCCAGCACGTCCATCAGGTCCACATGCCGCCAGTGAAACCGCGACAGGTAGTTGTTGTAGCGAAACTCGCGGTCGTCGTCACCCTGCTCCCAGTAGCGCGGGGCCTGCACGCCGTTGATCAGCGCTCGGTAGTGCAACACCGGCAGGTCGAAGCCGCCGCCGTTCCAGCTCACGAGCTGCGGCGTGCGCTTGTCGATCACGTCGAAGAACTGGCGCAGCAGCTCGGCCTCGGTCGGCGCCGGGCTGTCCTCGCCCTCGCGCCCGAAGGCGGAGAGCTTCAGCGCGTCGCCGCCCTGGTAGAGCACGCCGATGGAGACGATGCGGTGCAGCGGGTGCTTCAGGAACTCCGTGCCGGCCTGCGCGCGGCGCAGGGCGAACAGCGCCTCCGCCACCTCGTGATCGCTCAGGCCCTCGAAGTCGTGCAGGCGCCGGGCGCCGTCGATGTCGGGGACGGTCTCGAGATCGAAGATCAGGATCGGGGCGCTCATGCGGGGAACACGCCGGTGGAGATGTAACGGTCGCCGCGGTCGCAGATGATCGCGACGAAGGTGCCGCCCTCGGTCGCGGCCGCGAGCTTCAGGGCCGCGGCCACGGACCCACCGGACGAGACCCCGGCGAAGATGCCCTCCTCGCTCGCCAGACGGCGCATGGTGTCCTCGGCCTCCTCCTGGGTCACATCCACGGTCTGATCGACCCGCGAGGCCTCGAAGATGGTCGGCAGGTAGGCCTCCGGCCAGCGGCGGATGCCGGGGATGGACGATCCTTCGGTGGGCTGCACGCCGACGATCTGCACGCTGGGGTCGCGCTCCTTCAGATAGCGCGACACGCCCATGATGGTGCCGGTGGTCCCCATCGCCGAGACGAAGTGGGTCACCGTGCCCTCGGTGTCGCGCCAGATCTCCGGCCCGGTGCCGATATAGTGCGCATCCGGGTTGTCCGGATTGCCGAACTGGTTCAGCACCCGACCCTTGCCCTCGGCCTCCATGCGATCGGCCAGATCGCGCGCGCCCTCCATGCTCTCCTCGCGCGAGACCAGCACCAGCTCGGCGCCGAAGGCCTTCATCGAGGCGCGGCGCTCGGCGGACATGTTGTCCGGCATCACCAGGATCATGCGATAGCCCTTCATCGCCGCGACCATCGCCAGCGCGATGCCGGTATTGCCGCTGGTCGCCTCGATCAGGGTATCGCCCGGCTGGATGTCGCCGCGGCGCTCGGCCGCCTGGATCATGTTCAGCGCGGGCCGGTCCTTGACCGAGCCGGCGGGATTGTTGCCCTCGAGCTTGACCAGCACGGTGGACGGCAGATCCGCCGCCATGCGCTGCAGGCGCACCAGCGGCGTGTTGCCGACAAAGTGCTCGAGGGTCGGGAAGGATTCAGGATGCAGGCGTTTCTTCATGCGCGCAGAGTATAACGACCGGGCCCCGTCCCTGCCCACGCATGCCGCTGCAGGCTCCGGAGCCGCCACCACGCCTTTTCCTCTCGAAAGCTCCGCGATTCCGGCCTAAGCTCCTGTCATGCTTGTATTGCTGGAATACCTGGTCGTCACCTTCCTGGCGGTGTTCGTGATCGTGAACCCGCTGACCACCGCCTTCATCTTCATGGCGATGCTGCCGCGTGCCTCGGAGGAGAAGCGCCGGGCGATCGCGCTGCGTTCGGTGAAGGTGGCCACCTCGCTGCTGTTCGCGTTCGCCCTGCTGGGCGGGGTGATCTTCCAGCTGTTCGGGATCACCCTGGCCGCGTTTCGCATCGCCGGCGGGATCATCCTGTTCGGCATTGCAATCGGCATGATCCGGCAAAAGGGCGCGACCGAGAAGGAGACCGCCGAGGAGGTCAAGGCCGACAAGGGGCAGGTGACCGAGGACATCTCGGTGATCCCGCTGGCCATCCCGTTCATGAGCGGCCCGGGCGCGATCGCCACGGTGATGATCCTGACCAGCGAGGCGCCGACTGTTTATCACACGGGGCTCGTATTCCTCGGCGTGCTGGCCTGCATGGTCGCCTGCTACTACGCAATGATCTATTCGCGCTACATCGTTCAGTACCTGGGCGATACCGGGAAGGACATCCTGACCAAGGTCTTCGGCCTGATCCTCGCCGTGCTGGCCGTGCAATTCGTGATCAACGGCATCAGCGACGCCGCGATCGGCTTCATGCTGGATACCCAGATGCTGGACGAGAACGAGGTGGAGGACCCGCGCGTGCCGGCGCGCGATCACGATTAGGGCAGCGCAACGGCCCTCCGGGTCAGGCCGTATCGGGCTCGCGGTTGCGCCGAGCGAGATGCACCGGAATCGACGCCAGCAGTGCGGCCACAAACAGGAACAGGCAGAACAGGATCGCGTTGGCCAGGCCCAACCAGGCCTGCAGCAGGCCAATCCCGACCAGGCCAAAGATCGCCGCCGCCCGCGCGGACAGCGCCCAGAAGCCAAACCAGCGCCCCGCCTCGCGGACCGGCACCATCATGCCCACCAGCGCGCGCCCGGCCGACTGTGCAGCCCCCAGACACAGCCCGGCGATGATCCCGACCCCGAGAAACACCATCTGCGCCTCGACCGGCTGGCCCAGCAACGCGCTCAGCCACTGGGCAATGGCCGAGGTGCCGAAGATCGCCAGCACCGCCAGCGCCCACAGCGCCAGGGTGATGCGGTAGATGCGTACCGGCCCGACGCGGTCCATCAGGAAGCCAAACCCGATCGCCCCGATGATGGCCGTGACCTGGGTGATCACGAACATCGCGATGCGCACCGACTCCTCCCACTGGATCACCTGCGAGCCGTAGATGAAAGTGAAGGCGATGATGATGTAGATCCCGGCCATCATGAAGAAGATGGACACATACAGTGCACGCAGCTCGCGGCGCTGAGCCAGGGTGACCAGTGCCTCGCGCACGCGGCGCCAGCCCAGCCCCAGTTGCAACCGCCGATGCATCCGCCGGCGCGTGCCGCGCTCTCTCAGGAACAGGAAGGTCGGGATCGCGGAAATCAGGAAGAAGGCCGCGGCGAACGGGCCCACCCAGCGGATGCGCTCGAAGTTCTCCTCGCTGACGTCACCCAGCAGACCCAGGGCAAAGGCGGTGGCAATCAGCCCGCCGACATAGCCCATGCCCCACCCGAGCCCGGAGATCCAGCCAAGCTTCTCCGGCGGCCCGAGGCTCGGCAGAAAGCTGGCGATAAAGGATTCGCCAATCGCATAGCCGAAGTTGGAGGCGATGATCAGCGCCATGCCGAAGACCACCAGCCCTGGCTCGACGAAGTAGAGCATCGCCGTGGCGATCACGGTCAGCATCCAGGAGGCCATCAGGAAGCGCTTGCGCGAGGCCGTGGCATCCATGATCGCACCGGCGAACGGGGCGGCGATCACCACCATCCCGTAGCTGATTGCCAGGCTCAGGCTCCACAGCAGATTGCCCAGCCGATAGTCCGGCCCGTCACCGACAATGATGCGGGTAAACAGGTCGCCGAAGATCACCGTGATGATCAGCAGCGTGTAGGCCTGGTTGGCGAAGTCGAACATCGCCCAGCCGAAGATCTCGCGGCGCGGGGCGGGGGCATCGACGGGGTGGCGCCGAATCAGCGGCATAGGGAATCAGCAGTGGTGGACTTGCGGCATCCTAACGCGAATCCACCCCGCAGGCTTCGAAGGTGAGATTACGGCCGGATGGTGTAGGCCCCACCGTCGAACTCGATCTCGAAGGCGTCCAGAAACGCCTGGCCCAGCCGCGAGCGCGGAAGGTCATGGTCGGCCAGCACGATAGCCGGGACATCATCGCGCGCCAGATGACCCAGCTGCAGTCGGTCAATGCGTAGCGAACGCCCCTCCACTGTGCCCTGCGCACGCTCGACACGCACCGATTCCCCACGGTCGGGGTCGAGGCCCGCACGCCGTGCATCGCGCTCGCGCAGCAGCACCGCCTCGGTACCCGGATCAATCACGAAAGTCACCGCCTGGCCATTGGCCCCACCGGTAACCGCGTGCTCGCCCGCCGAATCCCGATGTACGGTAATCCCGGCCCCGCGTCGATCGGCCCGAGGGGCACCGGCACCGCGGGGGCGTCTTTCCACCTGAAGTTCGCGGCGCTCACCGTCGCGCTCGACCACCGCGCCACTGCCGGAGATACGCAACACCCGCACCCCGCCCGGCCCGGTCTCGCCCTCGCCGACCAGTGCGCGCTCGCCGTCGACCGACAACACGACCTGATTGCCGAACACGGCATGCAGCTGCCAGTCCTCCGCCGCTACCGGCGCGGCGAACAGGCAAAGCAGAATGATGACGGCGATGCGTAGCATGCCTCGGTTATACCCTGACCACCTGAACTGAACCAGAACGGCTTGTCCCTGCATCACGCGACGCCTGCGCTTGCTACCATCGGGAGACATCCCTTGCGGAGTCACGCATGTCCGCCACTGCCCCCGCCGCCGCGGTGCCCACCCGGGCGCCGGCCACTGCCGCCCGCCAGCTGTTCACGCTGGTGCTCCTGCTGATGGGGCTGTGGCTGCTTCACCTGAACCTGCGCGTGGCGCCCGAGGCGGTGATCCTGGCCCTGTGGATCGGCGCGACCCTGCTGATCGGCTATGGAGGCTTTCGCCGCCACCGTCTGCGCCGGGCGGCGTTCCTGCGCGGCTATCTGGATGCGGCCAGTCCGTGGAGCGAACGCCTGCGCGGTGGCCCGCTGATGGCATTGCGTCACCTGATCGTGGGGGCCCTGCTGGGCGGGCTGCTGGTGCTGGCGCTGGCCCGCATCCAGACCCCGGCGGTGTGGGCGGTCCTGGTCGCGGGCGCGCTGGCACTGGTCGCGCTGGAGGCCGTCTTTGCCCGTCTGATCGCCGGTCATGCGCACCCGCGGCTGGCCCCGGAACTGGCCCGGCGCGGCGCCTTGTGGATCACCGGCGGCGGGCTGACGCTGGCCCTGCTGGTGCTCGCCCTGCGCGGCTGGTATCCGGATCTGTCCGGGACCTCGCTGGAACAGGTGATCTGGTTCATGGTGGAGCACGAGGGCGCCCGCAGCGCCGTGCTGGAGATCGGGCTGCAGCTGGCCGCGGCCCAGGACGGGCTGCGCCTGTGGCTTGGCCAGCAGTGGCTGCCGCCCGGTGCCCAGCCCCTGCCGGTGCTGGTGGCCTGGTCGCTGCTATTGATCGAACAGGCATTCCTGGCCGCCGGCTTCCTGCTGCTGGCCAACGGGCTGTTCCCGCCCCGCGATCCCGGCGATGACCCCGCGCAACCGTAGACTCCTGCGGACCCTGGTCTGGTTCGCGCTGACCGCCCTTGCGGCGGCCGCGTTCCTGGCCCAGGTCGATCGCCACGAACCGCGCCAATGGGATGACCAGGCGCATGTCGAACTCGAGTTCGAGGGCGAGCGCTATCGGCTCGACCGCGACCGGCTGAGCCGCCTGGAGCGCTTTTCGCTGGAGTGGCTGGAGGCCGGTGACGAGCAGGTCCGCAGCCAGTGGCAGACCCGGATCGATCACGAACTGGACCAGCACTTCCAGACCCTGCATGACCGCGTGCCCGAGGTCGCGGACTGGTACTTCTCGCTGGGTGCCGAGTATCAGCGCCTGTTGCTCCGCGGTGCCCAGTGGCTGGGCACCGCGGAAGACGACGCGGCCACACGGGCCCTGCGCGACCGGCTCCTGCCGGATGAGCTGTGGGACGCCCCCCTGCAGGCGCTGGCCGAACGGGCGCAATGGGGTCTGGACGAGGATCAGCGCAAGGTCCGGGATGCCTGGCGCATCGCCCTGACGCGCGAGATGGCCGACGCCCGCGTACCCGCCACGCCGGCGGCCCTCCAGTCCCCAATCGAACAGCATGCGCGCATCGAGCGCGCCCAGCAGCTGGCCGGCGCGATGGATGCGGATCTCGCGCGGCTGGAACAACGCGCGGGCCTGGCGGCCACGGCCGCCGCCGGGACGGGACTGGCGACCCCGCTGATTGCCCGTGCGGTACAGGCCCGGCTGGCGGCGCAGGCGGCGCGCAGTGGCGGCGCGGCTTTGACCCGGGCCGGGCGCGCAGGGGCCCTGGGCGCGGGGGTCTGTGCCTGGAGCGGCCCGGTCTCGCTCGGCTGCGGCCTCGCGGCCGCCGGCGCGGCCTGGGTTGGGACCGACTGGATACTGCTGCGGATCGACGAGGCGCGCCACCGCGAGGACCTCGAGGCCGCCCTGCACGAGGCCCTTAACGCCCTGCACGCCGAGATCCGACTGACCTGGCAGCAGGCCATCGCCGAGCATGTCGAGGCACGCCACGCGGCCAGCCGTGAGGCGATCGACCGGACCTTTCAGCCGTGGAAGGCGGCCCTGAATCCGTGAACCGCGGCAACCCCTGCGTGCCTGCGGCGTCTCGGCAGGGGGCGGGGCCTGCGTTACACTCGGCGCACCGAATTGACGCGCCCGCAGCCTCGACATGAACACGACCCCCGCCCGCCGCAAGACCGTCCCCGTTCGCATCGGCCCTGTCACCGTCGGTGGCGATCACCCGGTGATGGTGCAGTCGATGACCAACACCGACACCGCCGATGCCCTGCGCACCGCCGTGCAGGTGGCGGAGCTGGCGCGCGCCGGCTCCGAGGTCGTGCGCATCACGGTGAACTCCGAGGACGCAGCAAAGGCGGTGCCGGAGATCCGCGAACGGCTGGAGGCCATGGGACTGGAGGTGCCGCTGGTCGGGGACTTCCACTTCAACGGGCACAGGCTGCTGACCAAGTACCCGGAGTGCGCCGAGGCACTGGCCAAGCTGCGCATCAATCCCGGGAATGTTGGCCGCGGCTCGAAGCGCGACGCCCAGTACGCCGCAATGATCGAGACCGCGATCCGCTACGACAAGCCGGTGCGCATCGGCGTGAACTGGGGCAGCCTGGATCAGGCCCTGCTCGCGCGCATGATGGACGACAACAGCCAGCGCGCCGACCCGGCCGCGCCCGAGGTGGTCATGCAGGAGGCGCTGATCGCCTCGGCACTGGAGAGCGCGGCCGAGGCCGAACGCATTGGTCTGGCCCACGACCGCATCATCCTCTCGGCCAAGGTCAGTGGTGTGCAACCGCTGATCAGCGTCTACCAGGACCTGGCCGCGCGCTGCGACTACCCGCTGCACCTCGGCCTGACCGAGGCCGGCATGGGCGCGAAGGGCATCGTCGCCTCCACCGCCGCGCTGGCCGTGTTGCTGCAGCAGGGCATCGGCGACACCATCCGCATCTCGCTGACCCCGGAACCCGGCGGCGACCGTACCAAGGAGGTCCTGGTCGCACAGGAGATCCTGCAGAGCATGGGGCTGCGCAGCTTCCTGCCGTCGGTGGTCGCCTGCCCCGGCTGCGGACGCACCTCCAGCGAGTACTTCCAGCACCTGGCGCAGGACATCCAGTCCTACATCCGCCAGCAGATGCCCAGCTGGAAGCAGCAGTACCCGGGCGTGGAGGAGATGACCGTCGCCGTGATGGGCTGCGTGGTCAACGGCCCCGGCGAGAGCAAGCACGCCAACATCGGCATTTCCCTGCCCGGCACCGGCGAACAGCCGGTGGCCCCGGTCTACGAGGACGGCGAGAAGACCGTGACGCTCAAGGGCGAGCGCATCGCCGAAGAATTCCAGGCCCGCGTCGAGGCCTACATCGAACGCCGCTACGGACAGACCGCCTGACGCATCCCCCGTACGGCGCCATCCCGGCCGCAGCGAAGCGAAGGGCCGGGATCCCCGGCGTTTCACCTCGGCCGCAAGATCCCGAATCACCGCCGCGCGGTGCCCGAGATGACCGCGTAGCCCATCCCCAACGCGAGCGTCAGAAGTGGACGCTGTAGCCGCCGACCAGCAGGTGCTGCGCACCACTCTCGTCACGCGAGGCGTAGGTCAGCGAGAAGGTGCCAAAGTCCGTCGCGTGCGCCGCACCCAGTTCCCAGAATGCCGCGTTGTCGTCATCGGCGGGACGGTCGTGGCCCACCTCGGCGAACACGTCGGTACGCGGGGCCACCTCGAATGCAGTACCCGCGAAGAATTCCCGGCTGCCCCGGGCGTCACGATCATGGGCATGGGCCAGGTAATTCGCTCCTGCGTACACCGGTCCCCAGTCCACCACCACAAAGGTCTCGCCCTCGTAGCGCTCGTCGAGATCGGTGTAGTGGAAGTGCTCGTAACCAAACTCGACCCCGACCGGCCCGGCATCGAAGCCGTAGCCGACAAACGGCACAATCTCGCTGCCACGGCCGCTGCCGAGACTGGAGGCCTGCACACCGGTGAACACGCCGGTGGGGAAGCCCAGCTCGAAGCCACCCTGCACGATCGGATCGTTGTCGGACTTGGAGGCACCGTCGTCGATGTAGTCGGTAAACACGCCAAGGTTGTATTCGGCCTCCACCCCCTGCGCGGCACCCGACACACACCCCAGCGTGAAGAAAAGGCCCATCACCCGAGGCTGCAAGGAACTCGTGTTCATAGAATTCGCTGGCTCGATCCTGCTTGTGTCACCCGATACCGATCCCTGGCCGAGCGGTCGTACAAGTCTTTCCGCTGCGTATTATGGTGCGCTGTCGCGCCCCTCCGGAGCCCGCGCGCCGGGCAAACCGCGGGGAGTCTACCGCTGCTCGAAACGCTGGATCAATGCCTTGAGTTCCGCGGCCTCGGTCTGCATGCGCGCGCTGGCGTCACGGGCGTGCACCGAGACCGAACCGGTTTCACTGGCGACATCGCGGATGGACGTCACGTTGCGGTTGATCTCCTCGGAGACCGCGCTTTGTTCCTCCACCGCCGTGGCGATCTGGGTGTTCATCTCGGTGATCTGGGCGACGGCCTGACGGATGGTGGACAGCGAATCGCCTGCCGCCCGGGCCTTTTCCACGCCATCGGCGGCCTGCTCCTGACTGGCGCGCATCGCGGACATCGCCTCGCGCGCACCGTTTTGCAGGCTCTCGATCATATTGCGGATGGTCACGGTGGATTCGTCCGTACGCTGCGACAGCGAGCGCACCTCGTCGGCCACCACCGCAAAGCCGCGGCCGTGTTCGCCCGCGCGGGCCGCCTCGATCGCGGCGTTCAGCGCCAGCAGATTGGTCTGTTCGGCAATCTCGCGGATCACACCCAGGATCTTGTCGATCTCCTCGGTGCTCGCCTCCAGCTTGCCCAGCTTCTCGGCGGTGGACTCGACCTCGGCCGCCATGCGGTTGATCACGGACACCGTGTCGTTCACCACCTCCTGGCCAGCACCGGTCTCGTTCTCGGCGTTGTTGGCGGCCTCGGCCGCGCGCGACGAATTGCTCGCCATCTCCTGGATGGTCGAGGTCATCTCGTTCATCGCCGTGGCGACCTGATCGATCTCGTTTTGCTGGCGTTCCACGCCCAAGGCCGTCTGCTCGACACTGCTCGCCATTGTCTGTGCGTCACCGGCCACGGCATCTGCCTTGTCCTCGATGCGGCCGAGCACCGTGCGCAGCTTCGCCTCGTTGAAGTGCTGGACCAGTTCCAGCGAGGCGCTGTCGTCACGACGTCCTGTGTAGATCGCCTCCATCACCGGGTTGTCGAACTGCTCGCGGGCCCGATTCACGGCCTTCCGGATGCCGGAGGTCAGCGCCAGAGACGCAATTCCACCAGCTGCGAAAATCAGCAGCAAAAGCCCCGCCTGGACCAGCGGCGAAGACACCAGAAACACTACCCCCAGCGCCAGCAGGACACCCACAAGCCACGTCCCCGCGAGGCGGCAGGTGAGGCCGTGATACCAGCGCCGAGCAAAGCTGCGACCCCGGTTGATCGCGGCATAGACCTTCTCCGCACGGGCGACATGCTCGTGCTCGGGGATCGCGCGCACCGACTCGTAGCCGGTCTTGCGGCCGTCCTCGTAGGCGGGGGTCACGAAGGCATCCACCCAGTAGTGGTCGCCATTCTTGCGCCGGTTCTTGACGATACCCATCCAGGCCCGGTCGGCCTTCAGGGTGTCCCACATGTTCGCGTAGGCGGCTTCCGGCATGTCCGGATGGCGCACGATGTTGTGGGCCGTCCCTTCCAGCTCATCGCAGTCGAAACCGCTGACCCGGACGAAGTCGTCGTTGGCATACCGGATGCGCCCTTTCTCGTCGGTGGCCGAGATGAGGTCTCCGTGGGCCTCCAGGGAATACTCCGTCTGCGTAACAGGAAGGTTCTTGCGCATAGCGGACGATGTCCTCTTGTTACAGGGTGGAGGTGGAGCCGATGGGACGGACGGGTGGCCGCGCCATGACGCGGTCCTGCATATATGCTGTTCACGATATAACGGCCACCGGCGCCAGGGCTTGAGGCCGGGCCGCCTCCGCATGGAACGGTCTAGCCAGTGCCTGAGATGGCCTGCACCACGCGGCAGAAGCCCTTGAAGGCGCGGTCATCGAGGCCGTGCTGGCGGCTGCGTCGATCGGCGTAAACCATGCCGATCACCTCGCCCCGTTCACGCACCGGCGCGTAGAAGCCATCGACTCCTCCGGTCAGGGCCTGGATCGCCTCTGGCAGCGCCACACTGGGGTAGTGACGGCCCCACCAGGTCGGCGTGTCACGCTCCAGCACGGCCTCCAGAGCCCCCAAAGCGGAGCGCTGGATCACGAAATGACTGAACTCCGGCTCGTGCAACGTGCCGACCAAGTGCTCGGCCCGAAGCGATTCGCCGTCGCGCGCGAGGCGCGCGAACACCACGCGATTCAGCCCGAGCCCGAACTGCATCACACGCAGCATCCGTCGTAGCCGCGCGACACGGTCGTCACCCTGCCGCAACCGGGCGAGCCCGTCTTCCAGGATATCGGCACGCGGGCACAACGCCAGCCGCGTCCGGTGGCGTGCCCCCAGCCAGACGGCCCCGGGTGTCGCGGGGTCCAGGGGCTCGATGCGGTATACATCGATGTCTTCATTGAAACGCTCGATGATCTCCGACAACCGGTCCGCGACCACCTTCTCGTTGACTCCCGTCAGGCCGGCCAGCAGGCGCATATCCCGGTCGCCCCGAACCGTATCCATGCCGCGCATGATCTGCCAGGCCACAGCACTCGCGACCATGACCTCGAAGGCACGTGGATGCGCGGCGTTGACCGCGCGCTGCGTGCCCACCACCAGTTCGGGCAACACCATCGCCTCGGTCATCGCGCGCGACAGATCGTCGGTTGCGTAGCCCAGCGCGGTATAACTGGCCTCATCGGGAAGGGCGTTGAGTTCCAGCATGGCGAGTAGCCGCTCCAGGCGTGGTTCGCCGGCAACCAGGAGACCGAGCAGGCCCAACTGGTTCAGCGACGCAGCCAGACTGACTTCCGCCGGCTCGGAATCACGTCGTCGCCGGGCGACGTCGGCCGCGATCATCGCCGCCAGCCGCGACTGGGCCGCTACGTGCCGATAGTGTTGCGTTTCACGCACGACCTCGCCGACCGGCGGGGCCGCCCGAACTTCATCACACACGTTCTGCAGGCCAAGCATGGCGATGGCATCGGGAACCGAGTGCACCTCCTGGCGCAAACCTCGGCGCGAACCGTTCGCACGCAGTACCAGGCGCAGTACCAGGCCGGGATCCCGCTCTGCCCACTGACCCAGTTCCCGCAGGGAATGCTGCACCAGCGCATCGGGCTGCGAAAAGGCCGCAGCGCTCGCTTCCAGAATTGGCCAGTCGAGCTCAGCCAGGCGTCGTGCCTGGTCGCGGTAGGGCGCGCCCTCATCCTGGGCCATGCTGTACCTCGCGCGGGGGAGTCGTTATCGTTGTGGCCGTCACTATATCAACTGCGAAAGCGTGACCGGCGTCACCTTCGCCCCATCGACAAGCACGGGGTTCCCGTTTCGTGAAGTACATCCTTGGTTTCCTGGTCGTCCTGTTCGCGGTGTTCGGGGGGTTTGCCGCGCACGGGGGCGACCTCCTCGTCATCTGGCAACCCTACGAGTACATCATCATCGGGGGAGCGGCACTGGGCTCGTTCCTCATCGCCAACCCGCCACGGGTCGTGCTGACTGTCTTCAAGTCGCTCCCCAAGCTGCTGCAGGGCAGCAAGTACAAGCGCGAAGATTACCTCGACCTGCTGGCCCTGATGTACAAGCTCTTCACCAAGGCCCGCAAGGAAGGGCTGATGGGCGTGGAAAACGACATCGAAGAGCCCGAGAATAGCGAACTCTTCCAGGCTCATCCACGCGTCCTGGCCGATCACCACGCGATGGAGTTCATCACCGACTACATGCGCCTGATCATCTCCGGCAGCATGAACCCGCACGAACTCGACGCCCTGATGGACCTGGACCTGGAAACCCATCACGAAGAGGCCCATAAGCCCTCCCACGCGGTGTATCGCGTGGCCGACGCCCTGCCCGGCTTCGGCATCGTAGCCGCCGTGCTGGGAATCGTGAACACCATGGGCTCCATCGGGGGGCCCATCGAGGTCATCGGCATGAACGTGGCGGCCGCCCTCGTCGGCTCCTTCCTCGGGATCCTGCTGGCCTACGGTTTTGTCGGCCCCACCTCGGCCGCGCTAGAGGCCCGCGCGCAGGAAGAGGGCAAGTTCCTGCAGTGCATCAAGGCCTGCATTCTCGCCAATGTCCAGGGCTACAGCCCGCAAGTCGCGGTGGAGTTCGGCCGCAAGACCATGGAAGGCCCGATGCGCCCGACCTTCCTCGAACTCGAGGCACACGTGAAGGCGGCCTGAGGCCGTCCGGACCGCATTCATGGGCGTCGAGGACAAGACCCAGCCGATCATCGTCAGAAAGAAGGTGGTCCAGGGCGGCCATCACGGCGGTTCGTGGAAGGTCGCGTTCGCCGACTTCGCGATCGCGATGATGGCCTTCTTCCTGCTGCTGTGGCTGCTGGCGGCCCTGGACGACGAACAGCGTGCCGGCATCTCCGAGTACTTCCAGAACCCCTCCGCATTCGTCGGCGAGGCCGCCGCCCCCGGCCAGGCACCGGGTGACGGGACCGGGGTCGATCCATCGCTGATCGACTTCGAGGGCATGCCCGAACTCATCCAAGACCCCGAGGCCATGGGGGCGCCCATGGGGCTGGATGACGAGGCGTTGGACGAGCTGGCCGAAGCACGCGACCGCGAAGCCCTGGAGGTCCTTCAGGAGGCGCTGGAAGAGGCCCTGGAGCAGAGCCAGGCGCTGGAGCCCTACAAGGACCAGTTGCTGCTGGACATTACCCCGGAGGGGCTGCGCATCCAGATCATTGATCGCGAGAATCGTCCGATGTTCGACACCGCCAGCTCCACCCCCCTGCCGCACGCTGACGCGATCCTGCGCGAGCTCGCGAGCCTGATCAACAAGGTGCCCAATCGCATCTCGATCACCGGCCACACCGATGCCCGCCCGTTGCTGCGGCCGGACTATTCCAACTGGGAGCTCTCGGCCGACCGCGCCAATGCCGCACGCCGCGCCCTCATTGCAGGTGGTGCCGAGTCGGGCCAGGTGGCCCGAGTCGTGGGCCTGGCCGACAGCGTGCCGTTCACCCGCGATGACCCGGAAGCGGCCATCAATCGCCGTATCTCGATCATTGTCCTCAACCAGGAGGCCGAGGAGGCGATGCGCAAGAGCCTCGAGGGCGAGGCCTACGCGCCGGAATCCGACCCTTCCCCTGAGAGCGAGAACGGCCCGGGCACACTGATCGATCCCCAAGCGCCCATCGACGAAACTCGCCCAAGCGACACCTGAGCGCTACGGCTCCCTCTCGCGCGCCCCCAAGGTGCGCTCGCAGCAACAGCAGCCGACCGCGTACCGGGCTCAAGCTGGGCCGCATGCGCCGCGGCAGCCCCTCTTTCCTGCGCACCAAACGGCAACGAGTCGCTTCTCGGGAATGGGGGCCGGCCTGGGCTGTACGACAAGCAAAGAAAAAGGCGCCCGAAGGCGCCTTTCTCAGATATGGCGGAGCGGACGGGACTCGAACCCGCGACCCCCGGCGTGACAGGCCGGTATTCTAACCAACTGAACTACCGCTCCAAATTTTCTTCATGCAGCCAGATCAGGCTGCATGGTGGGTGCTGACGGGTTCGAACCGCCGACATTCGCCTTGTAAGGGCGACGCTCTACCAACTGAGCTAAGCACCCGATAAAGCGCGCTAGTTTACGCGATCCTTGAGCGCTTTACCAGCCTTGAACGAAGGCGTTTTGGAGGCGGCGATCTGGATGGACTGGCCGGTACGCGGGTTACGGCCGGTGCGGGCTTCGCGCTCGCGGACGAGGAAGGTGCCAAAGCCCACCAGGGAGACCTGGTCACCCTTGGCCAGAGTATCGCCCACCACGGTCACCATGGCGTCCAGCATACGGCCGGCCTGGGCCTTCGGGACATCGGCTTCTGCGGCGATCGCGTCGATCAGTTCGGATTTGTTCATGAAGCGCTTCCTTATCTCAGTGGTGACTCAGGCTTGTGGCCCGATGAAGGCCAAGCTTACACCAGCGCGGGGAGTGTTCTCCATCCTGTCGCGGGCTTGCCCAGCCGGGAATCAAATAATGCGATTGGGGTTATATCAGGGGGCTCGAAAAAGTGTCAAACAAGCGTTACACACCCGGCCGCGGATCGCTGTGCGCCATGGCGCAAAAAAACCGCGGCCGGAGCCGCGGTTATGATTACAAATCCGTCGCTTAGTGGTGGCGGACCCGACGCCGACCCGATTCCTTGGCCGGCTTCACGGCCTCCTCGACTTTGGCCGGCGTATCGCCGCCCTTGGCCTCCGGCAGGTGCGTCAGCGCCACCTCGAACACCTCGTCGATCCAGCGTACCGGACGGATATCGAGCTTGTTCTTGATGTTCTTCGGGATGTCCACCAGGTCCTTTTCGTTCTCCTCGGGGATCAGCACCGTGCGAATCCCGCCGCGATGGGCCGCGAGCAGCTTCTCCTTGAGCCCGCCGATCGGCAGCACCTGACCCCGCAGGGTAATCTCGCCGGTCATCGCCACGTCTGCACGCACCGGGATGCCGGTCAGCGCCGAGACGATGGCCGTACACATCGCGATACCGGCCGAGGGGCCATCCTTGGGCGTGGCACCCTCGGGGACGTGGATGTGCAGGTCCTTCTTCTCGTGGAAGTTCTCCTCGACCCCCAGGGACTCGGCACGCGACCGCACGACGGTCAGCGCGGCATGGATCGACTCCTGCATCACGTCGCCGAGTTTGCCGGTCTGCTGGGTCTTGCCCTTGCCCGGGACGACCGTCGCCTCGATGGTCAGCAGTTCGCCGCCCACCTCGGTCCACGCCAGGCCGGTGACCTGGCCGATCTGATCGTTCTCCTCGGCCAGGCCGAAGCGGAAGCGCCGCACACCCAGGTACTTGTCCAGGGTCTTCGGCGTGACCGACGTGGTGCGGTCACGCTCCTTGCCCTTGGCCAGAAGCCGCTGCTTGACCACCTTGCGGCAGATCTTGGCGATCTCGCGCTCCAGGGCGCGCACACCCGCCTCGCGGGTGTAGTAGCGCACGATGTCGCGCACAGCAGCGTCCGAGATATTGATCTCGTCGGGTTTCAGGCCGTTAGTCTTGATCTGCTTCGGCACCAGATAGGTATGGGCAATATTGACCTTCTCGTCTTCGGTGTAGCCGGACAGACGGATGACCTCCATACGATCCAGCAACGGCCCGGGGATGTTCATCGAATTGGCCGTGGCCACGAACATCACATCGGACAGGTCGTAATCGACCTCCAGATAGTGGTCGCTGAAGGTATGGTTCTGCTCCGGGTCCAGGACCTCGAGCATCGCCGAGGCTGGATCACCGCGGAAGTCCATCGCCATCTTGTCGATCTCGTCGAGCAAAAACAGCGGGTTGCGCACCCCGACCTTGGACAGGTTCTGGACGATCTTGCCCGGGAGGGAGCCGATATAGGTCCGGCGGTGACCGCGGATCTCGGCTTCGTCTCGGACACCACCAAGGGCCATCCGCGAGAACTTGCGGTTGGTGGCGCGCGCGATGGACTGCCCCAGCGAGGTCTTGCCGACCCCCGGGGGGCCGACCAGGCACAGGATCGGGCCCTTCAGCTTGCGCACGCGCGACTGCACGGCGAGGTATTCAAGGATGCGCTCCTTGACCTCTTCCAGGCCGTAGTGGTCCTCGTTGAGGATCTTCTCGGCACGGGCAAGGTCCTTGCTGACCCGGGTCTTCTTCTTCCACGGGACATTGACCAGCCAGTCGATGTAGCTGCGCACGACGGTCGCCTCGGCCGACATCGGCGACATCATCTTCAGCTTGTTCAGCTCGGCGGTGGCCTTCTTCTTGGCCTCCGCCGGCATGCCGGCCTGCTCGATCTTCTCGGCCAGGTCTTCCTGTTCGTTCGGCGCATCCTCGAGATCGCCCAGCTCCTTCTGAATGGCCTTCATCTGCTCATTCAGGTAGTACTCGCGCTGGGACTTCTCCATCTGCTGCTTCACACGACCGCGGATCTTCTTCTCGATCTGCAGCACGTCCATCTCGCCTTCGATCTTGGCGACCAGGTGCTCCAGACGCGCGCGTACGTTGGCGATCTCGAGGACCTGCTGCTTTTCCTCGAGCTTCAGCGACATGTGTGCGGCAATGGTGTCGGCCAGACGCGAGGTGTCGTCGATCCCGGCCAGCGAGGTCAGGATCTCCGGCGGGACCTTCTTGTTCAGCTTGATGTACTGCTCGAACTGATTGAGCGCGGAGCGACCGAGGACCTCGAGTTCCTTCTCCTCGGTGTCGTATTCCTCCTCGATCATGCGGATATCGGCGGTAAAGTAGTCCTCTTCCTTCTCCGCATCGCCGGTCGTGGAGACGTCCATCACGCGCGCACGCTGGGCGCCCTCGACCAGCACCTTGATGGTGCCATCGGGCAAGCGCAGCAGTTGCAGGATATTGCCGAGGGTGCCGATCTCGTGCAGATCCCCGGCCTCGGGCTCGTCCACCTCGGCGCTCTTCTGCGCAACCAGCAGGACCTGCTTGTTCTGGGCCATGGCCGAATCCAGCGCGCGGATCGACTTCTCGCGACCCACGAACAGCGGGATGACCATGTGCGGATACACCACGACATCGCGCAGCGGCAGGACCGCGACGCGCTTCACGGGGGAATCCACCTCGTTCTGGGAGGAGTGTTGGTCGGTCATGTGGCCCCCTCAGGGCTAAACGAATGTACGGGAGAGATGGGGGCGCCCTGACCGTTTTTCAAGCCGGGGCCAGCCCCATGCCCGCCCCCTGTGCATGACCGCGGGGCTTCAGGAATCCGCTGCGGCCTGCTTGGAGAACGATGCGTTCTCGTAAATGAGGTAGGGCTCGGCGTCGCCGCGGATCACGGCCTCGTCGATCACCACCTTGCTGACGCCCTCCATCGAGGGCAGCTCGTACATCGTGTCGAGCAGGATGTTCTCCATGATGGTACGCAGGCCCCGGGCGCCGGTCTTGCGCTCCATCGCCTTGTGGGCGATCGCGGCCAAGGCATCGTCCCGGAACTCCAGCTCCACGCCTTCCATCTCGAACAGGCGGGCGTACTGTTTGACCAGCGCGTTTTTCGGCTGGGTCAGGATGGTGATCAGCGCATCCTCGTCCAGTTCATCCAGCGTCGCCTGCACCGGCAGGCGACCGACGAACTCGGGGATCAGGCCGTAGCGCACCAGGTCATCGGCCTCCAGCTGCTTGAGCCACTGGCCGCCACTCTTGCTCTCGTCCTTGGAGCTGAGTTCGGCGGAGAAACCGATGCCGCCCTTCTCCGCCCGCTGCTGGATGATCTTTTCCAGACCCGAGAACGCGCCGCCGCAAATGAACAGGATGTTGCGGGTGTCGACCTGCAGGAACTCCTGCTGCGGATGCTTGCGCCCGCCCTGCGGCGGCACGGAGGCCGTGGTGCCCTCAATCAGCTTCAGCAGGGCCTGTTGCACGCCCTCGCCCGAGACATCGCGGGTGATCGAGGGGTTGTCCGACTTGCGCGAGACCTTGTCGATCTCGTCGATGTAGACGATGCCGTTTTCGGCCTTCTCCACATCGTAGTCGCACTTCTGCAGCAGCTTCTGGATGATGTTCTCGACGTCCTCGCCCACGTAACCGGCCTCGGTCAGCGTGGTCGCATCGGCGATGGTGAAGGGGACATTGAGCACCCGCGCCAGCGTCTCGGCCAGCAGCGTCTTGCCGGAGCCGGTCGGGCCGATCAGCATGATGTTGGACTTGGACAACTCGACGTCATCCTTGCCGGCCCGGGCCTCGAGGCGCTTGTAGTGGTTGTACACCGCGACCGAGAGGATCTTTTTCGCGGAGGTCTGACCGATCACGTAGTCGTCGAGAATCTCGCGGATCTCGCGCGGCTTGGGCAGCGAATCGCGCTCGGTATGCCCCGCCTCCTGCATCTCCTCGCGAATGATGTCATTGCAAAGCTCGACACACTCGTCACAGATAAACACGGAGGGCCCCGCGATCAACTTGCGCACTTCGTGCTGACTCTTCCCGCAGAAAGAGCAGTACAGAAGCTTGCCGTCGGCGGAGGGGGTCTTTTCGTCGCTCATCCGTATGCCTCGGTTGCGCTGTCAGGGTTTCTCAGAACATGCCCCGTTTGCATCCGCGTTGCAAACGGACCGGGCGCGAGTCCGGTATATCCTGCGCGCCCAGGCCTGGTCGCAATCAGGACTTGTCCTTCTTGCCGGCATCCTTGTCGCCGGCGGCAGGCGCGCCTCGGCTGGAGAGCACGTTGTCCACCAGACCGTAGTCCTTGGCCTCCACTGCGGTCATGAAGCGGTCACGATCCGTGTCCTGCTCCACCTGCTCGACGGTCTGCCCGGTGTGGTGGGCGAGTACGCGGTTGAGCTCCTCGCGGATTTTCAGGATCTCGCGGGCATGAATATCGATATCCGACGCCTGCCCCTGGAAGCCACCCAGCGGCTGGTGGATCATGACCCGCGAGTGGGGCAGGGAGTAGCGCTTGCCCGGGGCACCACCGGCCAGCAATACCGCGCCCATGCTGGCCGCCTGGCCGACGCACAGGGTGCTCACCTGCGGCTTGATGAACTGCATGGTGTCGTAGATCGCCATGCCGGCGGTCACGGCCCCGCCCGGGGAATTGATGTACAGGCTGATCTCCTTGTCCGGGTTTTCCGACTCGAGGAACAGCAGCTGGGCCACGATCACGTTGGCCATGTAGTCCTCGACCGGACCCACACAGAAGATGACCCGGTCCTTCAGCAACCGGGAGTAGATGTCATAGGCGCGCTCGCCGCGAGCGGTCTGTTCGACCACCATCGGGACCAGATTCAGCCCCTGGGCATGCTGCGCCCCCTGACCGGCCATGTCGTGGCTCATTCAGTCGACTCCTTGTTCGGATTCATCACGTCCTGGAAGCTGGTCTTCTTCTCGGTGACCTTGGCCTGATCGACGATCCAGTCGACCACCTGGTCCTCGAGCACCAGCGACTCCAGGTTGCTCTTCGCCTGCGGATTGGAGCGGTAGTACTGCTTGACCTCTTCCGGGTCCTCGTAGGTGGCCGCCATGTCTTCCAGGTCACGCTCGACCCGCTCTGCGTCCACCTCGAACCCCTTCTGGTCGATGATGGCCCGCAGGGCCAGACCCAGGCGTACACGACGCTTGGCCTCTTCTTCGAACAGGCTGTCGGGGAGCGGCTGTGTCTGCTGGGCACCACCGAAGCGCTTCTCCGCCTCCTCGCGCAGACGATTGATCTCGGACTTCACCAGGGCATCCGGCAGGTCGAAGCCATGGCGCTCGATAATCAGCTCCATGACCTGATTCTTGACCTTGCCCTTCAGCGCCTGGTTCAGCTCGCGCTCCATATTGGACCGCACGTCGGCGCGAAGTTTCTCGACCGAGCCGTCTTCGATGCCGAATTTCTTCGCGAACTCTTCGTCCACCTCGGGCAGCTTGGGCCCCTCGACCTTCTTGATGGTCAGGGCGAACTGCGCGGTCTTGCCTTTCAGGTTCTCGGCCGGGTAGTCGTCGGGGAAGGTGACGTCGATGGTCGGCTCCTCGCCGGTCTTCACACCCTTGAGCTGCTTCTCGAAGTCCTCGATCAGACGGCCGGCCCCCACCTCGACCTGGAAGTCGTCGGCCTTGCCACCCTCGAACTCCTCGCCATCAATGCTGCCCACAAAGTCCAGCGTAATGCGATCGCCCTTCTTCGCCTTGCGCTTAACATCGGCCCACTCCTTGTTCTGCTCGCGCAGGGAGTCAATCACGCGATCGATGTCCTCGTCGCCAATCTCGGCCACCGGACGCTCGATCTTGGCATCGGAGAAATCGGCCACCTCGACCTCGGGAAAGACCTGAAAGCTTGCAACGAACTCGATCGGCTGCCCACTTTCCACACTCTGCGGCTCGATGCTCGGGTTCCCCGCAGGCTCCAGACCTTCCTGCTGCACGGCCTCGCGATAGCTCTCCTGGAGGACCTCGCTCAGCACCTCCTGATAGACCCCGGCCCCGTAACGCTGGCGCACGACCTTCAGCGGGACCTTGCCCGGGCGAAAGCCGTCGAGCCGGACGCGCTTGGCCAGCGATTTCAGACGGTTGTCGACTTCGGTCTCGACGCGCTCGGGGGGGACCTGGATGGTCATCTTGCGTTCCAGGTTGCCGGTGGCTTCAACGGAAACTTGCATGAAGGGCCTCGCAATAGTTCAAAAATCGGTCATCCCTGCCGACCGCAGCACTCGCCGGCTGCCTGCCTGGGCGTTCACGGGACATTGGTGCGAAAGGAGAGACTCGAACTCTCACGGGTTTTACCCCACTGGGACCTAAACCCAGCGCGTCTACCAGT
The DNA here is from genome assembly GCF_000364985.1 of Thioalkalivibrio sp. HL-Eb18. NCBI lineage: Bacteria > Pseudomonadati > Pseudomonadota > Gammaproteobacteria > Chromatiales > Ectothiorhodospiraceae > Thioalkalivibrio > Thioalkalivibrio sp. HL-Eb18. The sequence goes on along the minus strand of NZ_KB822964.1, from coordinate 115,194 downwards.
TCCGCCACTTTCGCGTGTGTATTCAATGGTTCGACAAAGGCGCGCATTCTAGCCTGTTCGCGCCCCATAAACACAAAAAGCCCGCGTAGGCGGGCCCTTGTGCCGGCCACGCTCGCACGCGGCCGGGAATAATGGTGGGTCGTGTAGGATTCGAACCTACGACCAATTGGTTAAAAGCCAACTGCTCTACCAACTGAGCTAACGACCCATGTCTGCGGCCCGCATGGCACCCCCGCAGGGGCCCGCCGACCTGGTCATTACGCGGCAGCACCTGGATCACCGCGCCGCGTAGTTTACGGCCCGCCGGGGAAAACGCAAGGCTCCCCCGGCGGCCGGCGATCAGATGGCCTCGAGCTTGCGCATGCCACCCGGCAGCAGCTTCATGTCCACCAGCGAGGTCACCAGGGCCTTGCCGAAGGTCGCCTCGTCTTCATAGACCATCTTGTAGTACTGGATCTTCATGGTCAGCGCGGAGCCGAACACGATGAACGCAAAGGTGAAGAAGCCACCCAGCGCCAGCGTGGAAATCCCGGTGACCGCCTGACCGATGGTGCAGCCCAGCGCCAGGATGCCGCCGACACCCATCAGGATGCCGCCGATAAAGTGGTTGACGAAGTCACGGAAGGACGAGAACCACTCGATACGGAAGCTGCGCGAGATGAGGGCCCAGAAGAACGAACCCAGGATCACGCCGGCCAGCGCCATCACGCCGAAGTACAGCATGGTACGGTCAAAGCCGCTGGACACGTAGCCCACGCTCTGGCCCATCGGGTTGATAAAGGTAAACGACTGGTTGGCCCAGGGGCCGGACAGCGCCGGACGTTCGCCATCGTCGTCATCGGCGACGAAATCCCATTCCTGGATGTATTCCTGGGCGCTGTACACACCACCCATGCCGTCGTCGATCTGGATGTTGCTGGTCAGCCACCAGGCCCCGATCACGACCAGGCCGATCACCAGACCACCCAGGATGTTGTCGAAGCTCTTGCGGAAGTCCGCGGCCTTGAAGATCAGGGCCAGCAGCAGCACGCCGATCACCAGGCCCATCACCAGGCGGGCGCCCAGAGCATTCTCGCCGGCAATGATGGAGCCAAGATCCTGGCCACCTTCCATCTGGATGGACACCGCGTCCATCCAGCCAAACAACAGCTGGAACAGCGTCTGGCCGGTGCCAAAGACCGTGGCGCGACTGGTCAGCCAGAAGGCGATCACACCGATGATGATCATCACCATCACCGACTTGATGTTGCCGCCGCCGACGCGCACCAGCGTCTTGTTACCGCAGCCGGACGCATAGGTCATGCCGATGCCGAACAGGAAGCCACCCAGCACGTGCCCGAGCCAGTTGAAGTTCTCGCCGCGGTAGGGAGGGAAGGAACCCTCGGCGCTCAGTACCCCGAAGAACTCGAGCGCCGCCACGCCCAGCATCGCCACGGCAATGGCCAGCAGCCAGGAGCGCATGCGCCCGGTGTCACCCATGTTCACCCAGTCGGAGACGGCTCCCATGGTGCAGAAGTTGGTCTTGTTCGCGACCGCACCCATGATGAAGGCGAGGACGAACGTGCCGCCCAGGAACATCATTGCGGCGGCTGAAAAGCTGGAGAATTCCATCAACGTATCCTCTCACTGATCGGTTGTCGGGCACGCCTGCACCCATGGGGTGCGCAGCATACATCGGACGCAAGACGAGATCGACCCCGATTTCATTCCGGATCCGGGGCCACCTGACGAGGACGAACCGTCCGCCGTCAGCCTGCCCGGTAGAGCGTCGGGTCGGGGACACCAGCGGCCGCAAAACCTTCGCGACGGATACGGCAGCTGTCGCAGCGCCCACAGGCCCGCCCGTCCGGGTCGGCCTGATAGCAACTTACCGTCTGGGCGTAATCGATCCCCAGGGACGCCCCGGCACGGATGATCTCGGCCTTGCTCATGTGCATCAACGGTGCACGCACCTCCCAGCGTACGCCCTCCACCCCCGCACGGGTAGCAACCTGCGCAAGATCACGGAAGGCATCGATGAAGGCCGGACGACAATCCGGGTACCCGGAGTAGTCGACCGCATTCGCACCGACATAGAGCAGCCGGGCATCAAGCGTCTCGGCCAGCCCCAGCGCCAGGGAAAGAAACACCGTGTTGCGCGCCGGCACATAGGTAACCGGGATGCCTTCGCTCGCCTCGGTGGGCACTGCGATCGCGTCATCGGTGAGCGCAGAGCCGCCGATCGCGGTCAGATCGACCCGGACCACGCGGTGGTCCTGCACGCCCTGGGAGGCAGCCACGCGCCGCGCCGCGTCCAGCTCGGTGCGGTGGCGCTGGCCGTAGTCGATCGACAGGGCATGGCAGTCGAGCCCGTCGGCCCGCGCCATTGCCAGGCAGGTCGCCGAGTCCAGCCCGCCCGAAAGCAGGACCACCGCCTTTTCCGGTTGCGACATTACCTAACGCCCCGGCTGGTCGCCCCACAGGAGCTTGTGGAGCTGAAGCTGAAACCGAACGGCTAGTCGTTCGGCGACGATCCAGTCGGCCAGCTCGCGCGGGGCGAGCTCACCGAATACCGGCGAGAACAGGACCTCGACCCCGGGCGCGAGATCCAGGCGGCCGAGTTCGGCGCATGCCCAGTCGAAGTCCGCCCGGTTGGCGAGTACGAACTTCAACTGATCGCCGGCCACCAGATGGGCGATATTGGCTTCCAGGTTGCGGTCCTGCTCGCCGGAACCCGGCGCCTTCCAGTCCATCACGACCGTAACGCGCGCATCGAGCCCGCCAATGTCGAGAGCGCCGCTGGTTTCCAGCGACACCCGGTAGCCGTCATCACACAGCCGCGCCAGCAGCTCGCGACAACCGGGCTGGGCCAGTGGCTCCCCACCCGTGACACAGACATGGCGCACACCCGTCTGGCCGACCCATGCGAGAATCGAGTCCAGCGCGCGCGCCTCGCCACCCTCGAAGGCGTAAGCACTGTCGCACCAGCGGCAACGCAGCGGGCACCCGGTCAGCCGCACAAACGCGGTCGGCCAGCCGGAATCCGCCGCCTCGCCCTGCAGCGAAACGAACATCTCGGTGATGCGGACTTGGGTCGCCCCTCCCGAATCGCCCCTGGTCGGTGCGCGCGTTGCGCGCACGGGTATCTCGGTCATTGCCCGTCGAGCCGCCGCAACCGCTCGCGCGCCAGGCGGTCGAGGGTCGTGCCGCCGAAATCGGCGCGCACCGCCTCCAACGCCTCGCGGGCCTCGTCTTCGTTGCCCAGCTCGTAATGCGCATAGCCGATCTTGAGCAGGGCATCCCCGGACTTGTCGCTCTCCGGGTACTGCTCGCGCAAATGCTCGAAATCCTCCAGGGCCGCCTCGAAGTCGCCACTGGCATACTTGGCCTCGGCCAGCCAGTACCAGGCATTGGCGGAATAGTCGCTGTCGGGATAGGTCTCGATGAAGCGCTCAAGACCGCTCATCGCGGCGTTGTAGTCACCCGCCATCAACTGCTCGAAGGCCTCCTGGTAGGCCGCCTGCTCGTCCGCCTCGGGCAGGTCGAACTCGATGACCTCGTCCGCCGGGGCAGCGGCATCCGCAGGCGCGGCCGCGCCGGTCTCGAACGTGGCGACACGCTCGTCCAGGTTGCGGAATTGATCGCGCTGCCGGGCGTTCAGGCGCTCCAGCTCGTGGCGCAGCGTCTCCACTTCGCCCCGCAGCTCGCGCATCTCCCGGTTCATGGTTTCCGCACCCCGCAGGAGTTCCTGCATGGCGCTGGAATCCAGCGTCCGCTCGATGCGGTCCAGGCGCCGCGAGAGGTCCCGGATCTGCGACTGGGTGGCGAACACCTCGTCCTGGGCGACGGCTTCGCTGGCAAGCGGGCCCCAGGACCCCATCGCCAGGACCAACAGCCCGGCGGCAGCCGCCACACCGACCCGCGGAAAGAGAAATGCCCCCGGGGGGGCATTTCGGTTACTGCTACCTGCCAAACGCCGCATGGCGCCTCCCGTCATCTAGCGCCGGGATTCGTAGACCAGCTCGACCCGGCGATTCTTGGCCCAGGCCTCCTCGTTCTGCTCAAAGGCGACCGGCATTTCTTCACCATAACTGATGACCTCGATCTGGTCATCCGAGGCCCCGTTCAGGGTCAGGATACGGCGCACCGACTGTGCGCGGCGCTCGCCCAGCCCCAGGTTATACTCACGAGTACCCCGCTCGTCGGTATGGCCCTCCAGCCGCAGGCGGGCCCCGGAGTTCTGCGACAGATAGGCCGCATGCGCCTCGAGCATATCCATGTACTGCGACTGCACCTCGTCACGGTCGAATTCGAAATAGACCAGGCGCTCGGCCAGCGGGCTGTCCGGGTCGTCCAGTGCATCGGCATCGAACTGCCGATCGCGACCCAGCGCACGGGCCTCGGCCTCACGGGCCTCGCGCTCGGCGCGTTCGCGCTCCGCTTGCTCGGCCGCGGCCCGCTCGGCCTCTCGTTCGGCATCCTCGGCATCACGCGTCGGCGTCGCACACGCCGACAGCGCCCCAATCACCATGGCCACAAAAAACCAGCGAAAGATCGTGCTCATCACGTCATTATCCTCGAAAAGCGGTTGTTATTAGGAAGATCAATTCAAGGGTGACCAGGCCGGTTCACGGACCTCGCCCTCCCTGGCAGCGAGACGCTGATGGACCTGTCCATCCTGACTCACCGAGCCCAGCACGCCACGCCCGCCGTCCGTCATCGCATAGATAATCATGCTGCCATTCGGGGCAAAGCTTGGCGATTCCGCGTCCCGCCCTTCCGTGAGGCGGGTCACACGGCGGTCGTTCAAATCGAGACGGGCCAATTGGAATCCGCCATCGCCACCGTGCACGTAGACCAGATAGCGCCCATCCGGAGAAACGGTCGCGGCGGCCGCATAGCCGCTCTCGAAGGTCAGACGCCGGGGGCTGCCCCCTTCCCGCGGCAGCGCATAGATCTGCGGCGCACCCGCACGATCGGAGGTGAAATAAAGGGTCTCGCCATCGGGCGACCAGACCGGCTCGGTCTCGATCGAGCGGGTCTGGGTCATCTGGCGCATCTCGCCTGTCTCCAGTTCCATCAGGTAGATGTTCGGCGCACCGTCGCGTGACAGGCTCAGTGCGAGATAACGGCCATCGGGCGACCAGGCAGGCGCACTGTTAATGCCGGTAAAGCTGGCCACCCGTTCGCGGCTGCCGGTCTCGACATTCTGGCGATAGACCTCGGAACGGCGATTCTCGAACGAGACGTACACCAATTCGCGCCCGTCCGGCGACCAGTCCGGCGACATGATCGGCTTGGGTGAGCGAAACAGCGTGCGCGGATTGGCCCCGTCGGAATCGGCGACCTCAAGGGCAAAACGGCGCTCGTCGCCGTTACGCTCCACGCTCACGAACGCGATGCGCGCACTGAATGCCCCCGGGTCACCGGTAATCTGTTCGTAGATGATGTCCGAGATGCGATGCGCCCCGCGCCGGAGCATGTCGCCAGGCACCGGAATGCGCCATCCACCCAGGCGTTCCTCGGACAGCACATCAAATACGTGAAACTCCACGAGGACGTCATCGCCATCACGGCGCTGATTGCCCACGACCAGATACTCGACCCCGGCGTCGGCCCAGGGCCCGGCAAGAAAGTCGGCCGGTCCGGACGGGGCCGCGGGCAGATCGTCCTGTTCGACATTGAACAGCCCACTACGGGCCAGATTGGCCGCGACAATATGGGAAATGTCCTCGTCGAGTTCCCCCTCGCCCTCGTAGGTAAACGGCGCAACGGCTACCGGTATCGCCCCGGTAACGCCCTCGGTGACCGTGACTTCCAATACGGCCTGTGCCTGCGCCGCCCACAGCAGCAGCATGGCCGGCAGCATCCAGTGAATCAGTCGTCGCATGAGCTCCTCGTCAGGCGGGCATGGCCCGCGAATCAGTCCGGTTCAAATCGGATCCGCACCCCGCCACGCACCGCACTCGCATCCGGCGGGCGTGGCAGCGAACTCAGACGGTCCATGGTCTGGCGCACGGAGTCGCAGAACCGGCTGTCGCCGGAACAGCTTTCGATATCGAAGTCGATGATACGCCCGGTCTCGTTCACACGCACGAGAACAATGGCACGGTCCGAGGAGTCGATATCCGACGGCTGGCGCCAGCGCCGCTGGACCACCGACTGCACCTGGGCACGCCACTCATCCACTTCGCGATCCATCTGCGCCTGGCGCTCGGCGGCCTCGCGCCGTTCGCGCGCCTCCGCCAGGCGCTCCTGCTCGCGCTCCATCGCCTCGCGGCGGCGCTGCTCCTCCAGCTCGCGCTCCTGCTCGGCCCGACGCTCAGCCTCTTCCTGAGCGCGACGTTCGGCCTCTTCCTGCTCGCGGCGCTCCTGCTCCTCGCGGGCCTGGCGCTCGGCCTCTTCACGCTCGCGTCGCTCCGCCTCTTCGCGCTCGCGGGCCTCCTCGGCCTCCTGTCGCTCACGCTCCGCCGCCTCGCGCTCGGCACGGATGCGTTCACGCTCGGCCTCGGCTTCTTCCTGTGCGCGCTGGCGCTCCTCTTCGGCCTCGCGGCGGGCCTGTTCGGCTTCCTCGATCGCCTGCTGCCGCGCCCGTTCTTCCTCTTCGCGGCGGCGCTGCTCTTCGGCCTGTCGCCGCTCCTCCTCGCGGCGGGCCTCTTCTTCGGCACGCCGTTGCTCCTCTTCCTCGCGCAGCTGCTCGGCGACTTCTTCCTGACGAGCAACCTCGCGCTGGTGCTCGACCTGATCGAACGCCTCGGCATCCACCGCCACCGCGTCGATCACCTCAATGTCCTCCTGCACCGAGATCTCCACCGCAGCCTGCGAGGAGGTGGGAGATATCAGGCTGATATTGAACATCAACGCCGCAAACAGCACCCCGTGCAACAGGAGCACGAGGAGGAAGCTGACAGGATGACGGCGGACAAGCTCGAACACGGTGGCGGGAATCAGTCGCTGTTTTCGCGCGGCGGCTCGGTAATCAGACCGACACGCCCACCGCCCGCTCGCTGCAGGGCGATCATGGCGTCGATCACACGCCCGTAGTCCACATTACGGTCGCCACGCACAAAAGTCTGGGTTCCCGGGTGCTCCGCCAGGAATTCGCGCACGATCTCGGTCATCTCCTGCGGCGCCAGCGGCTCGTCAATGATCGGCCCCTGGTTCAGGCTCATGGCCCCGCTGGCATCCACGGTCACCACCAGCGGCTCGGCCGCCTGTTCGTCCCGATCCAGGGCCTCGGCGTCCGCCTCCGGCAGGTCGACTTCCACGCCCTGCTGCAGCATCGGCGCGGTGATCATGAAGATGATCAAAAGCACCAGCATCACGTCGATAAACGGCACGACGTTGATCTGGGACATGGGCCGCCGCAGGCGGCGGCTGTTACGGCGCTGCTCGGACATGGGTCAGGCCGTGGCCTCGGAGGCCGTATCCGTGGACTTCGCGTGCACCTGTCGGTTGAGCAGGGCCACGAACTCGTCATTGAAGTTCTCCAGGCGCACGGCCACGCGGTCGACATCCCCCGCAAAGCGGTTGTAGGCGATCACGGCCGGGATCGCAGCGAACAGGCCCAGCGCCGTGGCAATCAGTGCCTCCGCAATGCCGGGTGCCACCATCGCAAGGGTCGCCTGCTGCACCCCGGAAAGCCCCAGGAAGGCATGCATGATGCCCCAGACCGTGCCGAACAGGCCGATATACGGGCTGGTCGACCCCACCGTGGCGAGGAACTGCAGATAACGCTCCATCTCGTCAATCTCGCGTGCGATCGCCACACGCATGGCGCGCTGGGCGGGCTCACCGGCCGGGATGCCATGCTGGCGCGCACGCAGAAATTCCTTGAACCCAGAGGAGAAGACGTGCTCCATGCCCGTCATTTCCTGCTTGCGCCGCACCCCTTCGTAGAGGTGAGACAGATCGGCCCCCGACCAGAAGCGCTCCTCGAAATCATCGCAGGCGCGGTGCGCTGCGTTCAGAGATCTGGCCTTGACGATGATCGCCAGCCAGGAGAGTACGGAGGCGAGCACCAGAATCACCATCACCAGCTGGACCACCAGGGTCGCCTCCATCACCAGCTGGTACATCGAAAAGTCGACTGCCACTTGTCCGTCTCCCGTTACAGCGTTACTTGGTTCCGGCCGCGCGCGCTACCGGTCCGTGATCATGATGTCGACGCAAGGCCTCCAACACCGGGCCGGGGATCGCGGCGGGCGCCTGGCGCGCCACCTCGACACAGGCAATCCCCACCTCGCCGCTGGCCAGGGTCTCCCCGTCGCGCTCCACCCCCTGGTGGAACTCCAGGCTCGCCCGGCGCAGCGAATGCAGCCGGCAGGTCACCGTCAGGGCATCGTTGAAGCGCGCCGGGCGCCGCATGTCCACACAGCAGCGGCGCACCGCAAAAACGATCCCGTATTCCTCGCGCAATGCATCCTGCTCGAACCCCAGCGCGCGCAACCATTCAGTGCGCGCGCGCTCCATGAACTTGAGGTAGTTCGCGTGGTAGACCACGCCGCCGGCGTCAGTGTCTTCGTAATAGACCCGCACCGGCCACTCGAACGGGGCGTCAGAATCCGTCATCGACGATCTCCGCCCTGGCTGTCGACCGGCGCCAACAGGTCGGGTTCCACCGACCCGGCCAGACCGAACATCGCCAGCGTCCGCCGCGTAGCCTGACGCCCGCGCGGGGTTCGCTGCAGATACCCCTGCTGGATCAGAAACGGCTCGACCACATCCTCCAGGGTGCCGCGATCCTCGTTCAGCGCCGTGGCCAGGCTCTCGACTCCAACGGGACCGCCGTCGAATTTCTCGACCAGCACCTCGAGCAGGCGTCGATCCTGGGCATCCAGGCCCGAGGCATCTATCGCCAGCAAATCCAGCGCCTGGGCCGCAACCTCGGCGGTAATCACCCCGGACGCGCGGACCTCGGCATAGTCACGTACGCGCCGCAACAGGCGATTGGCCAGGCGCGGCGTGCCCCGCCCGCGGCGTGCGATCTCCGCCGCCCCTTCAGGCTCGATCCCGACACCGAGCAATCCGGCGGCGCGGCCGACAATATGGGCGAGATCGGTGACAGTGTAATGATCGAGTCGCTGAACGATGCCAAACCGGTCACGCAACGGCGCCGAAAGCAGGCCCGCGCGGGTGGTCGCGCCCACTAGTGTGAACGGGGGCAAGTCCACCTTGATCGAGCGCGCCGCCGGCCCCTCGCCAATCACGATGTCGAGCTGACCGTCCTCCAGCGCCGGATACAGGATCTCCTCGACCACGGTCGGCAGGCGGTGGATCTCGTCAACGAACAGGACATCCTGGGGCTCCAGCGCGGTCAGGATCGCGGCCAGGTCCCCGGCGCGCTCCAGAACCGGACCCGAGGTCTGGCGCAGCCCCACCCCCAGCTCGTTCGCCACGATATGGGCCAGGGTCGTCTTGCCCAGGCCCGGAGGGCCGGCCACCAGGGTATGGTCCAGGGCCTCCCCGCGCCCGCGCGCCGCCTCGATGAACAGGCCCAGTTGTTCAACCACCCGGGGCTGTCCGGTGTAGTCGTCCAGCCGTTTGGGACGCAGGCTGACCTCCACCCGCGGGTCCTCCGACTGACTCTGCATATCAACCAGGCGTGATTCCATGACCCCGCAGTATGCATCCGTCGCGATGGCGTTTATAGACCCCTTTGGAACTTTGGACTCAGCGTCCCGACACCAGACGACTCAGTCAGTCCTGAAGCCCGTCGGCAGCGCCTCGGGCGACGGCACAGCCTTCGCCTCCAGCCCCTCCACGCGGGCCATGCGCGGGCCTTCCCGGAGCCATGTCTCCAGCCGGTCCAGGGCATCCGGGGAACCGACCGCCAGCACCTCCACACGACCGTCCGGCAGGTTGCGCGCATACCCTGTCAGCCCGAGCGCCTGCGCCTGTTCCCGGGTCGAGGCGCGAAAGAACACGCCCTGCACGCGCCCCCTGACATGCCAGCGGCGGGCGTGGGTATCATGGGCCTTTGCCATCGATGACCTCCGGAGTCGATTCATGTCCGATGCCCCTACGCTGTATCACAACCCGCGCTGCAGCAAGTCGCGCGCGGCCCTCGCCCTGCTGCGGGAGCAGGGCGTGGAGCCCGAGATCGTGGAATACCTGAAGACACCACCGGACGCCGCCACCTTGAAGAGCGTGATCGAGAAGCTGGGCATTCGCCCGCGCGACCTGCTGCGCACCGGCGAGGCGGAGTACCGCGAGCTGGGCCTGAAGGACGCCGAGATGGATGACGAGGCGCTGATCCAGACCATGATCCAGCACCCGCAACTGATCGAACGCCCGATTCTGGTTGTCGGGGATCAGGCCCGCCTCGGGCGTCCACCGGAACAGGTACTGGAGATCGTATCGTGAGCGCGGCACCGGAGATCCTGGTCCTGTACTACAGCCGCTACGGGGCGACCGCCGAGCTGGCCCGCCAGGTCGCAACCGGCGTCGAAAAGGCCGGTGCCTCCGCGCGGGTGCGCACCGTAGCCCCGGTCTCCACGAATATCGGGGAGGACCGTCCGGCGGTGCCCGAGGACGGGCCGCCCTATGCCGAACTGCGCGATCTCGAGGAATGCGCAGGGCTGGTCATGGGTTCGCCGACCCGCTTCGGCAACATGGCCGCACCGCTGAAGTACTTCCTCGACGGCACCAGCGGGCTGTGGGCCAGCGGCGGGCTGGTGGACCGACCCTTCGGCGTCTTCACCAGCACCGCCACCCAGCATGGCGGGCAGGAGACCACCCTGCTGAGCATGGCACTGCCGCTGATCCATCAGGGCATGCTGTGGGTCGGCGTGCCCTACACCGTGCCGGAACTGAACAGCACCACCAGCGGCGGGACCCCCTATGGCGCCAGCCATGTCGCCGGCACCCAGGGCGATCAGGCGGTGACACGCGACGAACAGCGCATCGCAACAGCCCTTGGGGAACGCGTCGCGCGTATCGCCCTGCGCCTCGACGCGGCACCTGGCGCCCCGGCATGATCGCGCTGTCTCGCGCCCTGGCCCTGGCCGGCTTTCTTGGACTGCTGCTGCTGATCCTGATCTGGACCACCTGGATCGCCCCGCCGGAGATCGTCCCGGTTTGGCTGGCGCTGATCGTGCTGGTCATGCCGCTGTTGTTTCCGCTGCGCGGGATGCTGCACGGAAGGCGCTACACCCATGCCTGGTCCAGCCTGCTGGCGCTCGCCTACATCACACTCGGGATCACCATCGGCGCGGCCGCGGAGGACCGGCTCTACGGCCTCCTGATGACCGGTACCAGCCTCGCCTGGTTCGCGGGCAGCCTGCTGTTCGTGAAACTGGACGCCCGGCGGGCCCGCGCGGCGGCCGAGCAACCTTAGGCAATCCCGGATTCAGCCCATGCGGGCCAGCTGCTCGCGCACGAACGGGACGGTCAGTCGGCGCTGTTCTGCCAGCGCGGCCAGATCCAGACGGTCCAGCAGCGCCAGCAAGGTGGACAGGTCACGCGAGCAGCGGCGCAGCAGGTAATCCGCGACCGGCTCCGGCAGCTCCAGCCCGCGCAGTGCCGCGCGCTGCGCCAGGATCTCCTTGCAGGCCACATCATCCGGCCGCTGCATGCGGAACACCGGGCCCCAGGCCAGGCGCGAGGCCAGATCCGGCAGCTGGACCGGGAGCCCCTCGGGCGGGGCCGTAGCTGCCAGCAGCACGCGGCAGCCGGCATCGCGCAGCCGGTTGATCAGTCCGAACAGGGCCTCGTCCCAGTCCCCGCCTCCCACCACGGCCTCCAGATCGTCCAGCGCCACCAGACGCGAGCGCTCCAGGCCATCGAGCACGGCCATCGGCGGCGCATCACGCACCTCGCCAAGCGGCAAATAGCTGACCGGTTCCCCGCGCTCGTGGCCCTGGTGACAAGCAGCCTGCAACAGGTGCGTCTTGCCGGAGCCGGAAGGCCCGTGCAGCAGGATCTGTGGCTCCTGGATCCCGGTCCCGACACTCAGGGCCTGTACGGCGTCCCGCGCCAGGGCATTGCCCGCCGCGTAAAAACCGGAAAAACGCGAGGCGTCCCGCAGGCGCAGATCCAGCGGCAGCTGACGCTCGAGCGGGCTGTTGCCCTCGGATCTCACGGGGTATCGGCCTCGGCTGCGTTCATGCCCCGATAGCGCGCCAGCGCCTGACGCACCGCCACCGCCAGCACCGCCGCCACCGGCAGCGCGAGCAGAACCCCGAAGAAACCGAACAGTTGACCGCCGGCGAGCACAGCAAAGATCACCGCCACCGGATGCAGCCCAGTCCGGTCCCCCACCAGCCATGGCGTCAACACCACCGATTCCAGGACCTGCGCCACCGCAAAGATCACCAGCACCGCCAGCAACAGCGTCCAGCCATCGCCCTGGAACAGCACGGCCGCCGTGGCCAGCACAATGCCCACGATCACACCCACATAGGGGACGAAACTGACCAGCCCGGCAATCAGGCCAATGGCCAGCCCCATCTGCACGCCCGCCACACTGAGGGTAATCGCGTAGAACAGCCCCAGCGCCAGCATCACCAGCAACTGCCCGCGCAGAAACGCCCCCAGGGTATTGTCCGATTCCACCGCAAAACGCGTGACCGGATCACGCCAGGCGCGCGGCAGCAGGTCATGCAGCCCCGCGACCAGCCGTGGCCAGTCACGCAGCAGATAGAAACTGACCACCGGGATCAGCACCAGATTGAGCACGCCCAGCACCAGGGCGCTGGTCGAGCTGCCCAGCCAGTGCAGCAGCCCGCCCGCCAGCCCGCCGGCCTCGCGCCAGTGTTCGGCCAGCAGCTCCTGCAGTGCCGCCGGCTCCAGGGCCGGCAGGCGATCGCCCGCCTGCTGTTCGATCCAGGGACGGACCTGCTCGTCGAACCAGGCGATCACCTCGGGCAACAGCAGCATCAGGCGCTCGAACTGGGCCATGGCCAGCGGGATCAGGACCAGCACCAGCCCCGCCAGCCCGAGCATCACCAGCACGAAGATCACCAGCGTGGCCAGGGTGCGTGAACCGCCCGTGCGCACCGCCAGGCGCGTGACCAGCGGGTTGAACAGGTAGCCGATCAGAAGCGCGATCAGAAACGGTGTGAGAATCGGCGCCAGTAGATAGAGTGCAACCCCCAGGATCACCAGCCCGACCAGGGCCGCCAGCGTGGCGGTGGAGAACGGTGCCGGAGAGTTCACTCGCGGCGCAGCCAAGCCTTCGCCTCGGAATCGCCGTGCGGGTCTTCCGCCACGCCGTAGCCGCTGGCGTGCAAGAGGTCTACCAGGTCATCCGGCGCCAGTCCCGTGCGCACCTCGAGCGTCACCGCGTTACCACCCAGTGAATCCAGCCTTGCACTCTCGATGGCCTCGATCTGCGCCAGCTCCCGCCGCAATGCCTCGAACGCGGGAAAGCCCTCGACCCCGACAAAGCCCAGTTTCACCCAGTCGGGCTCGGCGGCAACGCGCGCCAGCGGTGCCACGACCTGGTCAAGACCATCCTCAACCGCCGCGCGGGCCGCGGCGGCCGGGGATTCGCCACGGCCCTCGCTACGGTACTCGCGCCCACCATGCACGGTGATGGCACGCGCCTCGGCACCACCCCCGACCGGGCGTACATGCAGCGCCACGATACCCGTCGACCCGTAGCGCCTGGCCGCTTCCTGCAGCGGCTCGGTCACGCCACCGATCACATCCCCCGCCTGCGCGGCGCGGCGATCTTCCAGATCCCCTAGCGGCAGCACGAAAGGCGTGCCGCGATCGCGCCCCAGCGCGTCAATCCCGGCCAGCACATCGGCCTCGTCCTGGGTGGAGCCCAGCAGGTGGCGGCGCCCGCCCTCCTCGTATACCGCCCAAACCAGCAGTTGCGGGCGCGCGCCCAGCACTACGGGCACGTCGGCCGCGCGCAGGGCACTGCGTAGCCGGTCGCGATCGAATTCCAGGCGGTATTCCCCGTCGTCCACCTCCTGGCGCCGACGCAGGGCCTCAATACGCCCCTCCTCGTCCAGCTCCAGCAACAGGACCTGCACCAGTTCGCTCAGCTCCGGCGAACGCTGCCCGGCCACGCGCACCAGCGCCTGTTCCAGGCCTTGCGCCAGCGCGGCCGTTTCGTCCTCCGCATGGACATTCACCACCACGGCATCATCTGCCAGCAACGGGGAGACCCCCACCAGCAGACACAGGAGCAGGCACGCAGCCAGGGCGCGGGACGGACGAAAGAGGCGCAGCATAAGGTTGAATGGCGTTTTCGACAGGCGCCCAAAATACCACAGCGCCCCAGGGAAACACCGATCCATGTATACGCTCGCGGCTTCGTCGCTTTTGCGTGCGTTTAATGCGCGGTGACCGCCGTGCAGTCATTCTGCACAAGGGAGCCGCAACGCTGCGCGCGCGCCCGTTTTGGATCACAACGGGCGAGTAGAACCACTACCTGCCCCACGACGCGCCTTGTCTCGGACAACCTGGGGTGCCAACGCGAGCGTGTACATTCATCAGTGTTTCCCTAACCTGCAGTGCCCGACTTTTTGCACGCCCCCCGGCGCCTCGCTACCATGCCGGATTCCGCGAGCGCCGCCGGATACCGGATGCGGCCACCAACCACCCAGGGTACCCATGTCCGAAACCCGTTCAGGCCTGACCTACCGCGAGGCCGGTGTCGACATCGAGGCCGGCGCCGAGCTGGTCGAACGCATCAAGCCACATGCCGCCCGCACGCAGCGCCCCGGCGTCATGGCCGGGCTGGGCGGCTTTGGCGCCCTGTTCGAGCTGCCGATGGATCGCTACAGGCAGCCCGTCCTGGTCTCCGGCACTGACGGCGTGGGCACCAAGCTGCGCCTGGCCCAGGAGACGGGGCGGCATGACAGCATCGGCATCGATCTGGTGGCGATGTGCGTGAACGACATCGTGGTGCAGGGGGCCGAGCCGCTGTTCTTCCTCGACTACTACGCCACCGGACACCTGGACGTCGACATTGCCGCGGATGTCGTCACCGGTATCGCCACCGGCTGCGAACAGGCCGGCTGCGCCCTGATCGGGGGCGAAACGGCCGAAATGCCCGGCATGTACCAGGGCGAGGACTACGATGTCGCGGGCTTTGCGGTCGGCATTGCCGAAAAAGAAGCCCTGATCGATGGCACTCGGGTCAGCGCGGGCGACGTCGTGCTCGGGCTGGCCTCCAGCGGCCCGCACTCCAACGGATACTCCCTGATTCGGCGCGTGCTGGAACACGCCGGCGCGGCCCTGGATGCCCCGCTGCCAGGGGCCGAAGGCACCACACTGGGCGATGCCCTGATGGCGCCGACCACCATCTACGTGCGCCCGCTGCTGGATCTGATGCAACAGTTTCCGGTACACGCAGCGGCCCACATCACCGGCGGCGGCCTGACCGAAAATCTCCCGCGGGTGCTGCCGGACCAGCTGTGCGCCCGCATCGACCCGCAGGCCTGGCAGTGGCCGCCCGTGTTCGACTGGCTGCAACAGGCCGGCGACATCGCGCCGGAAGAGATGCTGCGCACATTCAACTGCGGGATCGGCATGACCGTGATCCTGCCCGAAGACCGCGTCGAGGCCGCCAGTTCGACACTGGCCCGTGCAGGCATCCCGAGCTGGCCGATCGGCGTGATCGAGGACTGCGAAGACACGGCCCCCGGGGTGGTCTACGCCGCGCGATGAGCAGTACCACCGGACCCGCAAACCCGGAGTCCCTGCCACGCCTGGTTATCCTGATCTCCGGGCGCGGCAGCAACCTCGGCGCCCTGATCAAGGCCTGCAACAGTGGCCACATTCAGGCCCGGATCGTCGGCGTCATCAGCAACCGCCCTGACGCAGGCGGGCTGGCCTACGCCAAACAGCACGCGATCCCGGCACGCGTCCTGAACCACCGCGACTATCCATCGCGTGAGGCCTTCGACGCAGACCTGGCCGATGCAATCGAGGCCTTTGAGCCCGATCTCGTGATCCTGGCCGGCTTCATGCGCATCCTGACCCCCGGATTCGTCGACCGCTTCACGGGACGCCTGTTGAACATTCACCCCTCCCTGTTGCCGAAGTACCGTGGGCTGGACACACATGCCCGCGCGCTGGCCGACGGGGAGGACGAACACGGCGCCAGCGTGCATTTTGTCACCCCCGAACTGGACGGCGGCCCGGTGATCATGCAAGCCCGCGTGCCGGTCCTGCCCGATGACACGCCGGAGAGCCTCGCCACCCGTGTCCAGCGCGCCGAACACCGGCTGTATCCCGAGGTCGTGCGGCGCCTGTGTTCAGGGGAAATTCAGTGGCGCGACCGCATCGTGACCGGGGACGACACCCCGCTGACGGTCCCGCTGCAGCTCGAAACCAATGAGGTAGTACCCGATGTTGAAGCTCCCGAGGAACGGAGCCCTGCGCCTCGCGACGCGGACTAGCCTGCTGGCCGTCCTGCTCCTGCTGGGACAGGTCCTGCTGGCGTCCGCTGCCGCCAATGAGCCCCAGGAGGGTCCGCGCCTGCCGCCATTCACGGCCAGCTACGAGGCCCAGGCCATGGGCAACACCCTGAACGCGCGGATCACCCTGAACCACGAGGATGTACAGACCCGCATGGCCATGGATGCCCATGTGTCCGGCTTCCTGCGGATCCTCGGGCGTTTCGAGCTGAGCCGCGAGGCGCTGATGAACGCCAACGACGTCGGCCTGCAGCTGGTCACTTCGCGCAGCCGCGAAGTGACGCCTCGCCGCGAACGCAAGGTCGAGACGCGCTTCGACTGGGAAGAAGACCGAGCGATCGGACATGTAGACAACGAGCGATTCGATATCGAGGTGCCCCCGCATACCCTCGACTTCCTCGGCTCGCTGTACTTCATGATGCAGCGTCTGGAGGCGGGTGACCTCGCCGGAGAGGGTGACGGCGAAACGGTACAGACCCTGGAACGTGACCGCCTGCGCCAGTACCGTTTCGAGTACGCCGACACCGAGACGATCGAATCCCCGATGGGTCGCATCGAGACCGTGCGCGTGGTGCGCAAGAGCCAGGACAGCGACATCGAACTCTCCGCCTGGTTCGCGCCCGACCTCAGCCACCTGCCGGTACGTTTCGACTACGAGGCCGATGGCCGCGTATTCGAGCTGAAGCTGACCCGGCTGGAATGGCACGACCCGATCATTGACCTGACCGAGTAGACACCATGAGCGAGACCTTTGACCTGGCCATCATCGGAAGTGGCCCCGGGGGCTATCGTGCCGCCGTTCTGGGCGCCCTGCGCGGGCTCAACGTCGTCATCGTCGAAAAGGGCGACTGGGGCGGCTGCTGCCTGAACCGCGGCTGCGTGCCGAAGAAGGACTGGTACCACACCGCACGCACCGTCGCCGCGCAACGCCACTTCGAGGGCCGCGGCATCAGCGGCCGCCTCAAGGCCGACATGGCCCGCGCCTGGGACCATCAGAAGGAGGTCGTGACCACCGTGCGCGACTCCTACCTCGGCTACATGAAGCACCTGAAGATCCAGTACCGCCACGGGACTGCCCGCTTCCGCGATGCCGAGACCCTCGAGGTCGCGACGGAGGATGGCAACGAGACCGTCCAGGCCCGCCACACCATCATTGCTACTGGCGCCACCGCCACCGTGCCGGCCCCGTTCGCGGTCGAGCCCAGTCGCGTACTGACCACCGACATGCTGTTCGACGACAAGCCACCGGCGGGCGAGCGCGTCGCGATCATCGGTTCCGGCGTGGTCGCCACCGAGTTCGCCTGGATCTTCCACCATCTCGGCAAGAAGGTGACCTGGCTGTCGCGCTCCAAGCCCCTGTCCACCCAGAAGTTCAGCCCGCAGGCGCTGGGCACGCTGAAGAAACAGTTGGCCGCGGACGGCATCGAGCCTGTGCGGGTCAAGGGATATGACAAGGTCGAGACCTCCGAGGCTGGCGTGGTCATCACCGACAGCGAGGGCAACACCTTCGAGGTTGACTGGGTCCTGCTCGGCACCGGACGCACCCCGCATACCGAGGGCCTGAACCTCGACGAAATCGGGGTGAAGACCGACGCCCGCGGCTTCGTGAAGCGCCGCCCCACCCTGCAGACCGATGTCGACAACATCTATGCCATCGGCGATGTCGCGAGCGAATGGCAGACCGCGAACCACGCGCTGGCCGACGCGACCATCGCGGTGGAGAACATCCAGAACGGCAATACCCGCGAGCAGGACGAACGCTTCGTGCCGATCGCGATCTACTCCGCGGTGGAGATGGCGCGCCTTGGCATGGACGAAGACGACGCCGAGGACGAGGAACTGGAACCGGCGGTCGGCTTCGCCGCCTTCGAGACCTCCCCGCGTGCACTGGGCCAGGACGAGCCGGAGGGCTTCGTGCGCCTGATCGGCGACATGGACACCGGGGCCCTGCTGGGCGGCGAGGTGATCGGCGCCGACGCCGGCGAGTTGATCCACATCCTGTCGCTGGCCCCCGATCGCGATACCGCGCTGTCCTGGATTGCCCGCGGCCAGTGGAACCACCCAACCCGCGCCGAGGAATTCCTCAATGCAACGGAGACCCTCGCCTCGAAGTGGAACCTGAAGTCGGAGATCTTCGGGCTTTAGCGGACACGGGCGGCACAAGGATGTGCCCCCAATAGCCGCCTAAGCCGAAACGCGATCAGCGCAAGAACAGCGAGTAGGCCGGGTTGCCCGTCTCCTCGTGCCACGGGTAGCCGACTTCCTTCAAGAATTCGCGGAAGCGCGCGCGATCCTCGGCCGGGATCTGCATCCCCACCAGCACGCGGCCGTAGGCGGCCCCGTGGTTGCGGTAGTGGAACAGGCTGATGTTCCAGGTCTGGCCCATGTGGGTCAGAAAGTTCAGCAGGGCCCCCGGGCGCTCGGGGAACTCGAAGCGGTACAGGCGTTCATTGCGGACCTCGCCGCCATGGCCCCCAACCATGTGGCGCAGGTGCAGCTTGGCCACCTCGTTTTCGGTCATGTCCATGACCTCGTAGCCCTGTGCCTCCAGTGTCTCGCGAATCGCCTCGCGCTCGGCATCGCCCCCTTCCAGCTTGATGCCGGCAAACACATGGGCGCGTTCATCATCGGCGTAGCGGTAGTTGAACTCGGTGATGCCGCGTTTTCCGATGGCCTGGCAAAACTGGCGAAAACTGCCCGGGCGTTCGGGAATGGTGACCGCAAACAGGGCCTCGCGGTGTTCACCAATCTCGGCGCGCTCGGCGACGTGACGCAGCCGGTCGAAATTGATGTTGGCCCCGCTCAGCACGGCGGCAAAATCCCCCCCCGTGATCCCCTCGCGGGCGATGTACTGCTTCATCCCGGCCACGGCCAGCGCACCCGCGGGCTCCGCCAGCACACGGGTATCATCAAAAATGTCCTTGATCGCCGCGCAAATTGAATCGGTGTCCACCAGCAGGACCTCGTCGACCAGCTCGCGCACCAGACGAAAGGTCTCCTTGCCCACCTGGCGCACGGCGGCACCGTCGGCAAAGATCCCGACCTGCTTCAGCGTGACGCGACGATTCTGTTGCAGCGCCTTGTACATGGACGGGGCATCGTCCGGCTCGACCCCGATCACCTTGATCTCCGGGCGCAGTCGCTTGATGTAGGCGGCCATGCCCGCGGCCAGGCCGCCGCCACCGATGCAGACAAAGACCGCATCCAGCGGCGCGGAGTGCTGACGCAGCAGCTCCATCGCCACGGTGCCCTGCCCGGCGATCACGTCCGGATCATCGAACGGGTGGATGAACGTATAACCGTGCTTCTCCTGCAGGGTCCGCGCATGCGCGGCCGCCTCGTCGAAAGAATCGCCATGCAGCACCGCCTTGCCGCCAAAACGGCGCACGGCATCGATCTTGATCGACGGTGTGGTCACCGGCATCACGATCACGGCCTTGATGCCCAGGTGGCTGGCCCCCAGCGCCACGCCCTGGGCATGGTTGCCGGCGGAGGCGGCGATCACACCTTTCTTGCGCTGTTCCGGCGTGAGCTGGGCGATCTTGTTGTAGGCCCCGCGCAGCTTGAACGAAAACACCGGCTGCAAATCCTCGCGCTTGAGCCAGATGCTGGAACCCAGTCGCTGCGAGAGCGTCGGCATGACCTCCAGCGGCGTCTCGCGCGCGACGTCGTAGACGCGTGCCGTGAGGATTTTCTCAAGGTAGGGGACTGTCATGGCCGGAACGATAGCACGGCGCGAATCATGCTTGTCTCGGTTGCGCGCCAGTCGGTATCCTCGTTGGGTTATGGACAGGACAGACGAGACAGCGTAATGACTCAGGACGAAATGAAGAAGGCGGTCGCCGAGGCCGCGCTCGAACGCATCGAAAGCGGCTGGATCGTGGGTGTCGGCACCGGCTCGACCGCGAACTACTTTATCGATGCCCTGGCCCGGATCAAGGGCAAGATCGACGGTGCAGTGGCCTCCAGCGAGGCCAGCGCGGAACGCCTGCGCGGGCACGGGATCGAGGTCCTGGACCTGAACTCCGCCGGCCCCCTTCCGATCTATGTCGACGGGGCTGACGAGGCCACCCGGCACCTGCACCTGACCAAGGGCGGGGGCGGTGCGCTAACCCGCGAAAAGATCGTCGCGGCGGCGTCCAAGACCTTCGTCTGCGTCGTGGACGAGACCAAGGTCGTGGATTACCTGGGGGCCTTCCCGCTGCCGGTCGAGGTGATCCCGATGGCGCGCAGCCATGTGGCCCGTGCCCTGTCGAAGCTGGGCGGAAACCCGGAGCTGCGCGAGGGCTTCAAGACCGACAACGGCAATGTAATCCTCGACGTTCACAACCTGCGTATCATGAATCCGGTGGAGCTGGAGTCGGAGCTGGACCATATCGCCGGCGTCGTCACCAACGGCCTGTTCGCCCGCCGCCCGGCGGACGTGATGCTCGTGGGCTCGCCCGCAGGCGTCGAGGAGATGACCGCCAAGTAAGCGCTCCCACCGATGAGCGAAACCGGTAAGTGGTTGATCGTGATCGGCGGGCTGATCGTCGTGATCGGCCTGCTGTGGCCCTGGCTGGGCAAGATGCCCTGGGGTCGCCTGCCGGGCGACATCGTGATCGAACGCGAGAACGCCCGCTTTTATTTTCCGATCACCACGATGATCATCATCAGCGTGGTGATCTCGATCGTTCTCGCAATCTTTCGGCGCTGATATCGTTCCAGCAAAAAGGGGCCGGAATCATCGATTCCGGCCCCTTTTTTATGCGAACTACAATGCGCGCCCTGGATCAGCGTGCCATGACCTCGTCATAGAACCGCTGCAGCCCCCCCTCCAGGAAGTAGTAGTCATCCACTCCGAGTTCTTCCAGGTGATACTGCAACCAGCGGACCTGCTGGCCATACTGGTCGAAGATCAACAGGGTCTGCTCGTTGCGTCGG
Source organism: Thioalkalivibrio sp. HL-Eb18 (assembly GCF_000364985.1). Taxonomy (NCBI): domain Bacteria; kingdom Pseudomonadati; phylum Pseudomonadota; class Gammaproteobacteria; order Chromatiales; family Ectothiorhodospiraceae; genus Thioalkalivibrio; species Thioalkalivibrio sp. HL-Eb18. The sequence goes on along the minus strand of NZ_KB822964.1, from coordinate 93,913 downwards.
GCCTGATCCACGATGCGATCCAGGGCACTGATATCCGACAGAGGCGCCCCGACCTCGCGGCCACCGAACAGCGAGATCTCGTCCCGTTCACCACGACTGCGAATATCCACCACAATGACATCGTCGTCCTGGCGGGCCCGCCGGGAGAACGCTTCGGCCGCGAGCACGCGCGCCTCGAAGGCGTCCTCGCTGATCAACTCGTCCTCGACCTCGTTGGCGGGCTCGCCACGGAAACGAGCCAGCCCTGGGTAGCGTTCGACCCAGTCCTGCATGCCGGCATCGTAAGCTTGTGCCGCAGCCACGCCAAGCTCGTTGGCCCGGGCAGCCGCACGGTAGCCGGCATAGCTCTGCCGACCGTTGCAGTAGAACACCAGCGGGCTGCCGTGTTCCTCTTCCAGCGCCAGGATCTGCTGATCGAAGTCTTCGCTGTCGAGATCGACGTGATGAGCGCCCTCGATATGCAGGATGTCGTATTCGAGCCGGGGGCGAACGTCGACCACGGTGGAGCCCGACAACTGGCCGCGCAGATCGAACAGATCTACCGCCTCGACGCCAAAGCGTTCATAGAGCGGGCGGCCAGGGAATTCCACAAAAGGTTGCTGGGCCGAGGCCACGATGGGGGCTCCGGCCAGACTCAGGCACAGGGCCACCAGGGCCACTCGGGGGCGAGCGAAACGAACGATCATGCGAACTCCCTTGGTTGACGATGGGCGTCCGCGAACTGCGGCCCACGAATCGCCCTTTAGCCCTCCGGGTCCCGACCCGGAACGCACATCCCGCGATGCACGTTCTGGCAGGGTACCCGGTTGCCCGATTGTAGCCAACCATACGCGGCTTTCCAGGCGCGGGCCTTGCCGCCCATCCTGGCGCCGCGCCGTCGCCCCCCTACAGGAGGACCTTCTCGATGCCGCCCTCGCGCGCCCGGTCGATGAAGTCCTTCTGCCAGCCGTCGCCCATCAGGCGATTGGCCATCTCGACCACGATGTAGTCGGTATCCAGGCCGGTGTCCTCGCGGTAGCGCGACAGGCCCTGCTGACAGGCCGGGCAGGAGGTCAACAGCTTGACGTTGCCGTTTTCGGCCTTGTCCTCGCCGGTGAGCTGACGGATCCCCTTGTGCAGCTCTTCCTGCTTCCGGAAGCGCACCTGGGTGGCAATATCCGGACGGCTGACCGCAAAGGTGCCGGCCTCACCACAGCAGCGGTTGGACTGGAGCACTTCCTGGCCCAGCAGCTTTCCCGCCACGTCGGTCGGCTTGTGCGACTTCATCGGCGAGTGGCAGGGGTCGTGGTACATGTACTGTACGCCCTTGAGCCCCTCGAGCTTCACGCCCTTCTCCATCAGGTATTCGTGGATATCGAGCAGTCGGCAGCCCGGGAAAATGCGCTCGAATTCGTACTTGAGCAGCTGATCCATGCAGGTGCCGCAGGAGACCACCACGGTCTTGATGTCCAGGTAGTTCAGCGTGGTCGCCACGCGATGGAACAGCACCCGATTCTCGGTGGTGATCTGCGAGCCCTTGTCGAAGTCGCCGTTGGAGTTCTGCGGGTAGCCACAGCACAGGTAGCCGGGCGGCAGAACCGTCTGCGCGCCAACGTCGTAGAGCATGGCCAGCGTGGCCAGGCCGACCTGACTGAACAGGCGTTCGGAGCCGCATCCGGGGAAGTAGAACACCGCGTCCGAGTCGAGATCGGTCTTGACCGGGTCGCGCAGGATCGGCACGTAGCGCGAATCCTCTAGCCCCAGCATCTGCCGCGTGGTCTGGCTCGGCAGACCCGCGGGCATCGGCTTCTTCACGAAGTGCACGACCTGCTCGTGCATCGGCGCCTTGCCAGTGGTCGAGCGCGGGCGCTTGCCCTCGCCCAGCAGGTTGAGCTTCTTGAAGGTGTAATGGCCGAGCCGCTGGGCGGCATACCCCAACTGGATCGCACCCTTGCGGATGCCCTTGATCCTGGACGGGTCCTTGGTGTTCAAGAACGCCATGGACATCATCGTTGCCGGCGTGGCCTTGCGCTTGCCCTTCTTCTTCAGGATCGAGCGCATGTGCATGGTCACGTCGCCGAAGTCGATGTCAACCGGGCACGGATTCAGGCACTTGTGGCAGATCGTGCAGTGGTCGGCCACATCATTCATCTCGTCGAAGTGGTGCAGCGACAGACCTCGGCGGGTCTGCTCCTCGTATAGAAACGCCTCGACGATCAGCCCGGTCGCCAGGATCTTGTTGCGTGGCGAGTACAGCAGATTGGCCCGCGGAACGTGCGTATTGCACTCCGGCTTGCACTTGCCGCAGCGCAGGCAGTCCTTGATCTCGTCGTTGAGATCGCCCAGCTCGCTCTGCTCCAGGATCAGCGCCTCCTGCTTCACCAGACGCAAGGACGGCGTGTAGGCGTTGGACAGCCCGGAGCCCTCGAGCAGCTTGCCGGCGTTGAACACGCCATTGGGGTCGACCTGCTGCTTGTACTTTGCGAACGACTCGATGCGCTCGGGCTCCAGATACTGCATCTTGGTCAGCCCGATCCCGTGTTCGCCGGAGATCACTCCGTTCAGCTCACGGGCCAGACGCATCACGTCATCCACCAGGCGTTCGGCCTGGTGCATCATCTGGTAGTCGTTGGAGTTGACAGGGATGTTGGTGTGCACATTGCCGTCACCCGCGTGCATGTGCAGGGCGATGAACAGCCGACTCGTCAGCACACGGTCGTGGATTGCGGCCAGGCGCTTGCGCACCGACTCCATCTGATGACCGTCGAAAATCTCGAACAGCGGACGCTCCACCTCCGCGCGATAGGAGATGCGCAGGCTGCGCCGCAGCAAGAGGTTGATCAGCTTGTCGTGGTCACGGCGATCGGCGCGGGCTGGTTCGTCCAGCAGCTCGTCGCACTCGGAGGCCAGCGTGAAGAAGTTGTCCGCGATCGCCTTCCAGCGCTTCTGCACCGCATCGAGCTTCTCCACCGCGCGTTCGCGCTTGGCCTCGAACCACTGCTGCCCTTCGCCGCCGGTATCCTCCAGCAGTTCGCGCAGTTCGGGGTGGTCGCCGCGCATGCACTCCAGCACCTCGTCGACCATCGCCAGTTTGTTCTTCAGTGACTCGCGCACGTTCAGGGTCTCGACCCCCTCGGTGTACTCGGCAAGTCGCTCCAGCGGGATCACCACGTCCTCGTTGATCTTGAACGCGTTGGTGTGGTGCGCGATCGCCGCAGTGCGCGCACGATCGGCCCAGAAACGCTTGCGTGCCTCCGGGCTCACGGCGATGAAGCCCTCGCCGTTGCGGGCATTGGCGGCACGCACCATCTTGGCGGCGAGCTTGCCCAGGGCATCCTCGTTGTCGGAGACGATGTCGGCGATCAGCACCATTTTCGGCTGCTCGCCGCGGGCACCCTTGGGGGTGTACTTGACCGCGCGCACGTAGCGCTCGTCCAGGTGCTCCAGCCCCGCCAGCAGGACGCCGTCCTCGGCATCCACCGCGTCCTTGATCTCGACGATCGCCGGGACGGCCTGGTGCAGATCGGTCCCGTAGAACTCCAGGCAAACCGTGCGGATGTTGTCCGGCATCCGGTGCAGGATGAACTCGGCCGAGGTAATCAGCCCGTCACAGCCCTCCTTCTGGATACCCGGAACGCCCATCAGGGTCTTGTCGGTCACATCTTTACCCAGGCCGACCTTGCGGAAGCGCGCACCGGGCATTTCCAGCGTCTCGGGTTCGCCCCTGGGGGTACGACCGTCGGGGCCATAGCGAGTGATGCGAAACCGCACTATCTCCGCGTCATGGATCTTGCCGAGGTTGTGGTCCAGGCGCTCGACCCGCATCCAGTCGGCCTCTGGGGTGACCATCGTCCAGGAGGCCAGGTTGTCCAGCGCGGTTCCCCAGAGCACGGCCTTCTTGCCCCCGGCGTTCATCGCGACGTTGCCGCCGATGGTGGAGGCATCCTGCGAGGTGGGATCCACCGCGAACACCAGCCCGTTCTCGGCGGCCAGCTCGGAGACGCGCTTGGTCACCACGCCGGCCTCGACACGCACGACGGCCACGTCCTGATCAACACCCGGGAGCGGGCGACGCTCGACCGGGCCGATCCCTTCGAGCTTTTCGGTATTGATGACCGCGGAACGCTTGGACAGCGGCACGGCACTGCCGGTATAGCCGGTACCACCACCACGCGGGATCACGGTCAGGCCCAGTTCGATACAGGCGGCGACCAGCGGCCCCATCTCTTCCTCGGAGTCCGGCGTCAGCACGACGAACGGCAGCTCGACGCGCCAGTCGGTGGCGTCGGTGACGTGGGAGACACGGGCCAGGCCCCCGAACTGGATGTTGTCCTTGTGTGTCAGGCCCTTCAGACGCTTGCGCACACGCTCGCGCAGCTCCAGCGTCTGCTGGAACTCGTCGGCAAATGCGGTCACCGCGGCCTGGGCACGGCGCGCCAGCGTCAGCGCCTTCTCGTTGCCGTCGGCACGCTTGCGGATCTGGTCCAGGCGATGCTGCATCGCATCGATCAGCGATTTGCGGCGCTTCTTGTCGTCCAGCAGGTCGTCCTGGATATACGGGTTGCGGGCGACCACCCACATGTCGCCAAGCACCTCGAACAGCATGCGCGCGGACACACCCGTCTGGCGTTCCCCACGCAGTTCGTTGAGGAGGTCCCAGGTATCGGAACCCAGGAAGCGGATGACAATTTCGCGGTCGGAGAATGAAGTGTAGTTATAGGGTATTTCTCGAACGCGTTCGGCGGTCATTGAGGCTTGGCCCCCCGATCAGAATGAGCGCAAAGAGTAACGGCTCCGTGCGGGAGGCGCACGAAGTCGCACTCTTCGTCCATGCTTTTGGGCACCAAAGTACCTGCCGTTCGCCGCGCAGGTCGGTGCTCGGCTTCTGGCGTCCCGGCGTTACAGGTAGGCCAGCAGCCCCACCGCACCAATCACGATCAGGTAGATCGCCACGATGTAGTTCAGCAGCCGGGGCCAGATCAGGATCAGGATGCCGGCACCCAGCGAGAGGATGGCCGTCAGCAGGCCGGGGTCAATATGCAGCGTCATGCGGAGACTCCTTTGCCGGGCGCTACGGCCCGGCATACCGCGAGTGGTCGAGATCAGAAGAGTTTTTCTTCCATCTCCAGATAAACGGCGTTGGCGTTACTGCGGTTGGTCTCCTCAAAGGCCGGCAGGTCTTCGTAGTCGGACCAGTCCATTGCCGCATAGGCCTCGTCGAAGGAATCCATATTCTCGACTGCCGCGCCCATGTGTTCACGCAGATAGGCGATATAGTCACGGGTAAACTTCACTGCGCGTGCGGCCTCGTCGGTGGCGTCGCCATGCCCTGGGACCAGGAACTTCAGGTCCATCTCCATCAGCTCTTCCAGACGATTGACCCAGTTTTCCGAGTCCAGTGCGTCATCACCCATGAACGGGATGCGGCCGTCGAACACGATGTCGCCGGCAAAGACCACCCCCGTCTCTTCAACCACCATGATGATGTCATCCGGTGAATGGGCCGGGCCGGCGTGTACGCAACGAAACGTCTTGCCGCCCAGCTCGATCACGTACTCGTCATCAAAGAACTCGTCCGGCGGGATGATCTGGGTGTCTTCGTCGACCCAGGGTGTCAGCACGCCCCGGCGCTGTTCGAGCCGTGCGGCGGCCCCGGGGCTGTCAAGATAGTCCTTCGCGCGCGACTGGCCGATGATCTTCGCGTCCGTGTGATCGGCGAACGCTTGCAGGCCATAGATGTGGTCCGCGTGATAATGCCCGGCGATCACGTACTTGATCGGCTGGTCCGTAACCTCCTTGATCCGCCGGATCATCTCGAACCCAAGCGGAGGCGTCCCCAGCGCGTCGTAGACCACCACACCCTCGTCCGTCACCACGAACCCCGCGTTCGAGGTGTGCCCCTCGTTGTCCGGGTCCGGGATTCCGGATATCCCGATCATGTACCAGGTATCCGCGCCCTCGACCTCGTGGGCAGTGGTATCGACGCTGACCGGCTCGTAGGGGTTGTCAGGTACCGACATGGACTCTCTCCTCTCCTGTTTTTTGGTCTTGTTTGACGCATATCGAGTCGACGTTTGCGCCATTCCTGAAGGGTTCGACGCAGAGGGGCCGCAAGAATTCCCGCGGATGCGGGTGGCGAGGCGTCGACAGAAGGAGTGTAGCGACTTTGGGACGAGGGAAGGGAGCGCAGCGGCATTGATAGCCGTATCGCGATGCCCTCCCCGCAAGGGCCTTCGAGGGGCACGCAGCCATAGCTGGGGGACCAGGATGATTCGGCGGCTGCGCCGCCTCACCCCTTCGGGGCTGCACGCGCGCTGCGCGTGCAGTGCTCCACTGCGCTTCGCCGAACCTTCCAGGTTCGAACCCTGGGCTCGCTCAAATATCCATAGAAAAGGGCCCCACGAGGGGGCCCTTTTCTATGGATGGCTGGGGGACCAGGATTCGAACCTGGGTTGACGGAGTCAGAGTCCGTAGTCCTACCGCTAGACGATCCCCCAGTAAACCGGGTGCCGTACGCGCCGGCACTCGAGCGCCGTTTAGCGCTTCGAGTACTGGGTCGCGCGGCGGGCCTTGCGCAGGCCGACCTTCTTTCGCTCGACCTCGCGGGCATCGCGGGTCAGGTGGCCACCACGACGCAGCGGCGAACGCATGTCTTCGTTGTACTGCACCAGCGCGCGGGCAATGCCCAGACGAATGGCACCGGCCTGTCCGTTGCCGCCGCCGCCTTCCACGGTCGCAATCACGTCGAAGTTCTCGGTGGACTCGGTGGCCTCCAGCGGCTGACGCACGACCATGCGCGAGGTCTGGCGGCCGAAGAACTCGTCCAGCGGCTTGTCGTTGACCGTAATGTTGCCCGTACCCGGGCGCAGGAACACGCGGGCCGAGGAGGTCTTGCGACGGCCGGTGCCGTAGTATTGATTGGTAGCCATACGGATCGATTTCCCTTGCTGTTTAGCCGTCAGATGTCGAGCGGCTGCGGCTGCTGCGCGGTGTGGCGATGCTCGGTACCGGAGTACACCTTGAGCTTCTTGAACATGGCGCGGCCCAGCGGGTTGCGCGGCAGCATGCCCTTCACGGCGAGCTCGAGCACCTTCTCCGGATGACGGTCAATCATCTGGTTGAAATTGGCTTCCTTGATCCCACCCGGGTAGCCGGTATGGCGGAAGTACTTTTTGTCGCTGGCCTTGTTGCCGGACACGCGAATCTTCTCCGCGTTGATCACGACGATGTAATCGCCAGTGTCCACGTGCGGCGTGTAGACGGGCTTGTGCTTCCCGCGCAGGCGACGCGCGATTTCCGTGGCGAGGCGGCCGAGGGTCTTGTCCGCGGCGTCGACCAGGAACCAGTCGCGTTCGACTTCAGCCGGCTTGGCGCTGATGGTGCTCATGTCTTGATGCTCCGATGTCGGGGCGATTCAGAAAGCGCGCAAGAATAGCGCTTCCCGGCGCGCGGTTCAAGGGACACACTGATTAATCTGCACGTCCCGAGAGAACCCGTGTGAGTTCGCACCCATGAGATGTCCTTTCAGGAGCGAGCATGGCTCCTTTCCGGAAACATCCCGTAACAGAAAACAATAAAAAGGCCGGCACGAAGGCCGGCCCTTTCTGGACCCGGGCACGAGGCCCGGGGTCCGGAGCGGGAATGGATTACATCTCCGCTTCGGCGCGCTCCTGGACTTCCTGCATCAGTTCGGGATCGTTCTGCAGGGCCATGGCCACTTCGTTGTATTCCTCGACGGTCATGCCGGCGTCTTCAACAGCGCTGACCATTTCGTCCTGGGCTTCCTGCTGCATGGACTGGGCTTCGGTTTCGTCCTCGGCCTCCTGCAGGCGGTTGGCGAAGTCTTCGCGCACTTCCTGGACTGCCACAAAGGCACCCACGAAGGTGTCGATATCTTCTTCGCTCAGATCAACCTCAGGGGCCTGCTGAGCGGGCGGAGCACCAGCAGCACCACCTTCCGGCGGAGCACCACCTTCAGGCGGCTGGCCACCCTGGGCACCACCTTGCGGCGGCTGACCACCCTGCGGAGGCGCACCTTCGGCACCACCCTGCGGCGGGGCACCCTCGGCGCCACCCTGGGCACCACCCATATCGCCGGTCTGCGCGGTCGCCACGCCACCGATCGCGAACATGGAAGTCAAAGCGAATGCGAGTGCGGTCTTGCGAAAGCTCATCGTGTCTACCTCTTCCTCTGGGTGAAAAAATCTCGAGGCTCCTGCCTCAGAGATGGGGGCCGGGCAGACGAACACTGCCCGGCTTGCCCGTTAGCCCCTTACCAATCCGGGGCGTCGTCTTCGTCGTCGTCATCATCGCCAGCCGGGGCTTCAGCGCCGCCCGCCTGGGCCATCTGCGGCATACCGCCTTCGCGGTCGTCATCATCATCGTCCGCGGGCGGGGCAGCAGGCTCACCAGCCTGAGTCATCTGCGGAGGCATACCGCCGTTGCCCTCGTCTTCGTCGTCATCCGCGGGCGGAGCAGCCGGTTCACCGGCCTGAGCCATTTGCGGAGGCATACCACCACCGTCCCGATCCTCGTCGTCATCATCGGCCGGCGGCGCGGCAGGCTCACCCGCCTGGACCATCATCTGGGGCGGCATACCACCCTGTTCTTCCTGCGCCTCTTCTTCATCCGGCGCCTCGGCACCTTCGCCCATGGCTTGCGCGGCGCTCAGACCGCCGAGGGCAAAGAGGGAACTCATCGCGATTGCAAGAGCGGATTTGCGGAAAGTCGACATTGTGCTTCTCTCCTTCATTTGAGGTTTCAGCACAGTCAACGGAACGGCTCGATTGGCTTTCGGTTGACTGCACCCAAGGAAGTAGCAGAAGCCGTGCCAAAAACGACCAACAAAGAACAAAAATCGAATAATCAATGTGTTAATAATACCCAAAGGGCCTGCAGGTGGGCCTGGGTCACAGGGAGATGCGGGTCAAAACGACACATGGGTCAGGGCGACCCGGGTCAGTACGGCCCATCCAGGGTTGGGCGAGGTAAAAGGGCTCACGATACAGCCGGCCGTAAACCGTGGAGAGGCGCCGAGCAAAGGCTCTCAGGAATCCGACTCGCTCTCGCCCAGCTTGCGATAAAGCGTCTTGCGCCCGATCCCCAGAATGCGCGCGGCGCGCTGCTTGTTGCCCTCGACATGCTCCAGGACCCGATGCAGATAGGCCTGCTCGACCTCGGCGAGGCTGGGCCAATGGCTGTCATCACCGGTGCCGGGTATCGGCAGGTCGGTTCCAGCGACATTCCCGGGCGATACACCCGAGCCGCCGGCGGTCCCGGACTGGCGCACACGCTCGGGCAGGTCGCGTAGCTCGATCACCTCACCGGATGCAAGAGTCGCCGCGCGTTCCATCAGGCTGGCCAGTTCGCGGACGTTCCCGGGGAAGCCGTAGCGCAGCAGGGCACGCATGGCCTCCGGGCTGAGTTCGCGCACGGGCAGCCCGCGCGCCAGCGCCTGCTCGCGCAGGAACTGCTGCGCCAGGCGCTCGATGTCGTCACCGCGATCGCGCAGGGGCGGGATCTCGATACGGAAGGTCTCCAGACGATAATAGAGGTCCTCGCGGAACTGCTCGTGGCGGATACGTTCCTGCAGGTCCTGATGGGTGGCGGCCACGATGCGCACGTCCGTCTCGATCTCCTCGTTGGAACCGACCGGTCGGACACGCCCGTCCTGCAGCAACCGCAGCAGCTTGCTCTGCATGGCCACCGGCATCTCGGCGATCTCGTCGAGGAACAGCGTGCCGCCATCGGCCTCGGTAAACAGGCCGCGGCGCGCGCCCTTCGCGCCGCTGAACGCCCCGGCGACATGCCCCAGCAGCTCCGACTCCAGCAAGGTCTCCGGGATGCCCGCACAGTTCAGTGCGATGAATGGGCCTTCCGCGCGGGCACTCTCCGCATGCAGGGCACGGGCAACCAGCTCCTTGCCCGTGCCCGATTCTCCTGTGATGAGTACGCTGCCGTCGGCAGCGGCGATACGCCGGATCAGATCGTGCAGCTTGAGCATCGCCGGGCTCTTGCCCTGCATGCCATGAAAGCTCTCGTCGCCCGCAAGGGCCTCACGATACTGGCGTACCTCCGCACGCAGCCGACGGGCCTCGGCCACTCGCTCGGCCGCCAGACGCAGGTGTTCCAGATCGACGGGCTTGGTCAAGAAGTCGTCCGCACCCGCCTTCAACGCCGTCACGGCCTGATCGATCGTGCCGAAGCCCGTGAGCATGATGAACCCGGGCACCGGCACCGTGTCGCGCGCCACCTCCAGCACATGGAAGCCATCGGCACCGGGCAGACGCAGGTCGCTGACCACCAGGGAAACCGTTTGCTGGCGCAGTACCTGCTCGGCCTCCTCGGCCGTCTCCACCGCAGTGACCGCGTAACCCACCTCGGCCAGCTCCTCGGCCAGGAGTTCGCGATGGCCCCGATCGTCTTCGACCACCAGTACGCGATCGTTCAGCCCGTCACTCGGGGACATGCTCATGCCGCTCCTCCACCTGTTGCCTGCCCGTCCTGGACCGGCTCCGCCGCGGACGGTTCCGGCTGTCTGTCGCGACAGGCGCCGGACGCGAGCGGTAGCGTGACCACAAAACGCGTGAGCTGCGGATCGTCACGATCCAGCCTCACCTGCCCACCATGGTCCTCCAGCGCCACCTGTGCGACCGCCAGTCCCAGGCCGGTCCCCTCCCCCGTCGGCTTGGTCGTAAAGAAGGGCTCGAACAGGCGCTCGGCCTGCTCGTCGGAGATCCCGCGCCCCGCGCGCGGACCATCGTCCGCGATCACACACTCGAGCGTGTCGCCCTGACAGCGCCAGCTCACCTGCACACATTCGGCCGCGGCCTGCGCGGCATTGTCGATCAGGTTCTCCAGCGCCTGCCCCAGACGCAGTCGGTCCGCCGCCACGGTCAACGCCCCACCGTCCAGATCAAAGCGCACCTGATCGCGCCCTTTGCCACGTTCCTGTACGCGTGCCACGATCTCGCGGACCAGGCCCTGCAACTCCAGCGGGCGCTGCTGCAACGGATTGCGCCGCGCGAAATCCAGGAGCTGGCGGACGATAGTCTCCACACGCTCGAGTTCCGCCTGCAGTTCCTTCATCTCCTTGTGCGCGGGGTCGTCCGCGGGCAACCGCCGCGACGCGCGCTGGGCCCGGCCGGCGATAATGCCCAGGGGTGTCCCCAGCTCATGCGCGACCCCGGCTGCCAGCTGGCCAATGGCCGCCAGCTTTTCCGAATGGCGCAGCTTTTCCTCGAGCCGCGCCTGTTCCTCACGCTGCGCCTGCAATGCCGCTTCGGAGGCCTCGCGGCGCTCGAGCATTCCGTTCATCGTGATCGCCAGGCGGCGCAGCTCCCAGGGACCCTTCTCCGGGGCCCGCAGCCCCCGCTGGCCGTCGCCGATATCCCTCATGGCACCGATCAGACGCGCGACATGGCGGCCAACGGCGCGGTGGTGACCGATCAGGACCACCAGCAGGAACAGCACGCTGACCGCCAGCATCACCAGCCCCCCCTGCCAGCGCAGCTGCGAGACATAGGCCCGAAACGGCGAGACGTCACGCGTGACCTGCAGCAGGCCGACGATGCGCCCGGCGGAATCCGACAGCGGCAGGAAGAACGAGAACACTTCGCGCCCCTGATGCTCGTCGAAGGCACCAAGGCTGCCCGTCTCGCTGATCGCCTGGGCCTCGCCCGGGTGGCGAATGGTGGGGCTGGGCGGCCCGCTGGTGGCGACCATGTCGCCCTGGGCATCGTAGACGTAGACGCCGAACACCTGGTCGATCTGGAACAACGAATCCAGCGACTGCTGCACCGTGGTCACGTCCTGATCGATCATCGCAGTGGCGACGGGCAGTCGAATGGAACGCGCGACCAGCTCGATATCGGCCTGCATGCGGTTTTCCATTTGCGTCTGGAATTCCTGCAGCCCGAGCGTCACCGTGCCACCGACCACCAGCAACAGGGGCAGCAGGACAAACAGCAACACCGCATTGCGCAGACTGTTCAGACGTGTGGGCATCAGGTGTTCGGGAGCCGGGGCATCGTTGCCATGTTAGGGAAACACTGACGGAATGCGAATTCCGGGCAAAAAAAAGCGCGGGTCGAAGCCCGCGCCAAGAAAACCACCAAAGGAGGATGGAGGAGTCTGCTGACGCTGCCAGGGGGGACAGCAATCAGCGTATGCAAATCTTCTAATATAACGATCTTCTTGTCAAGCAGCCTTGTACGCAGGGGGTCGTACTCTCGGGCTGCTCCGCTTGACCGCTTTTTCTGAAGACCTGCACACCCTTTAAGACGCAGGCGCGCGTGTTCTATTCCCGGACTCTCGTCACGAATCAAAAACGGGCACAATCCGCGTTCTCGTCACGGATCTGCACACCCCCATGCTCCAGCACCTGAGCCACCCCGTTACCGCACTCGCGCAGAACGCCACCCTGATCTGGTGCGACCAGACCCGCGTGGCCGCCTGGGTAGACCCCGGGGCCGAGCCCGACACGCTGATCGCGATCGCACGACAGCAGGATGTCCGGCTGGACTGCATCCTGCTGACCCATGGCCACCTCGATCATGTCGGGGCCGCCGCCGAGATGGCGCGCCGCTGCGATATCCCGATCCTGGGCCCTCAGGTTGAGGATGCCTTCTGGCTGGATCAGCTGCCGATGCAGTGCCAGATGTTCGGGTTTCCCGAGCTGCCCGCACTGGTTCCGGATCGTTGGCTGCAAGATGGCGAACAACTGCCGCTGGGCAAGGTCACGCTCGAGGTGCTGCACTGCCCGGGACATACCCCGGGGCATGTCGCGTTCTTCGACCGCGAGAGTCGCCTCGCCCTGGTGGCCGATGTCCTGTTCCATGGCGCCATCGGCCGCAGCGACTTCCCGCGCGGCAACGGGCTGCAACTAATCGAGTCCATCACCCGGCGCCTCTGGCCACTGGGCGACGATGTACGCTTTGTGCCCGGACACGGCCCGGAATCAACCTTCGGGGAAGAGCGCCGCAGCAACCCGTTTGTGGGTGATGCGGCCTTGGCCGCGGGTGGTCAGCCGGGCCGCGGACGTTATTATTGATGCGTTTAGCGGCGCTCAACGCATCCTGCGAGTAACCAGCCCCCAACGAAGAAGGCCGCCCTGTCGGCGGCCTTCCGCGTTCCTGCCGGATGCCAGGGAAACACTGTTCAATAGAGCGAATCAGCTGTTCGCTCGCAGCGACGCGATGCGCTGCTCGATCGGCGGATGGCTCATGAACAGCTTCTTCAGCCCCTGGGCCATGCCCCCGCGAATGCCGAAGGCCGCCATCTGATCGGGCATGTCCACCGGGCGCCCCGAAGCGCGCGCCAGCGACTCCAGTGCGCCGATCATCTTTTCGCGACCGGCGAGCTTCGCACCCGCCTCGTCGGCACGGAACTCGCGCTGACGCGAGAACCACATGACGATGATCGAGGCCAGGATCGCCAGGATGATCTCGGTCACGATGGTGGTGATCCAGAACGCCGGGCCATGACCGGACTCGTTCTTGAACACCACGCGGTCGACAAAGTGCCCGGCCACGCGCGCCAGGAAGATCACAAAGGTGTTCACCACCCCCTGGATCAGCGCCAGCGTGACCATGTCGCCATTGGCCACATGCCCGACCTCGTGACCCAGCACGGCCTCGACTTCGCCCTGGCTCATGTTCTGCATCAGCCCCGTGCTGACCGCGACCAGCGCATTGTTCTTGCTCATGCCGGTGGCAAAAGCGTTCGGGTCCGGCGAGTCATAGATGCCCACCTCCGGCATGCCGATCCCGGACTCACGGGCCTGGCGTTGCACCGTCTCCAGCAGCCACTGTTCGGTGGCATTGCGCGGCTTGTCGATCACGTGGACCTTCATCGTCTTCTTCGCCATCCACTTGGAGATGGCCAGCGAGATGAAGGATCCGCCAAAGCCGAATACCGCGGCAAAGATCAGCAGCGCATTGAGATCGAGGTTGACCCCCTCCTCGTCGAGGATGCGCTCCACACCCAGCAGGCGCAGGGTGATGCTGAGCACGATGATGATGGCGAAGTTCGTCGCCAGAAACAGCGCAATACGTTTCATGAAGCCTTCCTGTACCCCATCAGTCAAAATCGGTGGATGCGTATTAAATGGTTGCCACGCGCCGGAATTCAAGGCGCGCAGGCGGTATATCATCGCCACTGGCGGGATACCGCGCCGCTTTAAGGACCACATTCCGACGCTGCGGTTCCCAGCCCCCAACCCTGCCGGGCCCCTCCCCCCAACGCCATTCTTCCCGCATACTGCCGTGCCATTCCTACGGTCCCGGCCAATGCCCTCCGCACCCTTGCCCGACAACGAGCAGGCCCGTCTGGAGGCAGTGCACCGCCTGCCCCTGGAACCCAGCGACCACGACCTGTTTAGCCCGCTGACGCGACTGGTCGCACGCCACTTCGACGTTCCCATGGCCACGGTCACGCTGGTCGACGAGAAATGTCAGTGCTTCATCGCGCCACAGGGTCCGCTCGGAGCCGGTACGGAGCGCAGCATCTCCTTCTGCGCCCATGGCCTGACCCGGCCGAACGAACTCCTGGTCGTCGAGGATGCTCGACAGGACGCAAGATTTTCCGACAACCCCTTGGTTCTCGGCGAGACGGATGTCCGCTTCTATGCCGGCATTCCCCTGACACCGGAAGCCGGCCTGGCGGTCGGCAATCTGTGCATCATCGATACCCGGCCCCGCCGCCTGGATGAACAGGAGGTGACCGCACTGCGTGAATTCGGCGAGATCGCCACATCCCTGTTCCGCGAATACCTCGCACGCCGCGACCTGGGGCACAGCCGCAGCGCATTGGATGCCCAGGGCCAGCGGCTCGCCGCCGTACTCGAAACGGCCGCGGCCGGCATCATCCAGATCGACCACACCGGCCATATCGAGCAGTTCAATTCGGCGGCCGAACGACTGTTCGATTACCCTGCGGAGCAAGTCCTCGGACACAACGTATCCATGCTGATGCCGGCACGCTGGGCCCACGAGCACGACGACTACCTTCGCCACTACCGCGAAACGGGGCAGGCGCGGGTGATCGGCAGCGGGCGCGAGGTCGAAGGGCTGCGCCGCGATGGTTCCACCTTTCCGATGCAGCTCGCCGTCAGCGAGGTCCGAATCGAAGAGCAGCCCCACTACATCGGCATCGTGACCGACCTCACCGACCTGCACGAGAGCCAGCGCCGCGAACTGGCGGAGGCCGAACGGGCCAATCGTGCCAAGTCCGAGTTTCTCTCGAGCATGTCCCACGAGCTGCGCACCCCACTGAACTCCATCCTGGGGTTTTCCCAGCTGATGCGGGCCGACCGGACCCATCCACTGCCCGAGCGCCAGCAGCGCCAGGTCGAGCACATCGAGCGCAGCGGGCAACACCTGCTGGCCCTGATCAACGACATCCTGGACCTGTCCCGCATCGAAGCAGGGCGAATGGCGATGTCACTGGAACCCACGGATCCCGCCATGACCCTCGCAGAGTGCCACGGCATGATCGAGGGCGAGGCCCGCGAACGGGGCATCCAACTGGATTTCCCACCCCCGGAACCCGCCCTGCCCGCCGTACAGGCTGACCACACGCGACTCAAGCAGGTACTGCTGAACCTGGTCAGCAATGCGATCAAGTACAACCGCGACAAGGGCATCGTGCGCGTCCGCGTAACCCCCATGCCCGAAGGCCGTATGGAGTTCCGTGTCCGGGACACCGGCCTGGGGATCCCCGAAGACCGGCGCGCCGAGCTGTTCCGACCCTTCAGCCGTCTCGGGCACGAGACCGGCGCCATCCAGGGATCAGGAATCGGGCTGGTCATCTCTCGGGAGCTGGTACGGCACATGGGGGGCGAACTCGAATACCAAAGCCGGGAAGGCGAAGGCACGGACTTCTTCTTCACCCTGCCCATGAGCTGTACCGCCGAGCGTCTAACGACCCAGGATCACGCAACCCGGTCGCTCGACGATGCACCGCAACCGAACCGGTGCCGGCGAGTCCTGTATGTCGAGGACAATCCAGCCAATGTCAGCCTGATGCAAGAGATCCTGGCGCTTCGCGACGGGATCGAACTCCAGACCGCGGGAAGCGCTGATGAGGGCCTGAGGCTCGCCCGGGAGACCCCCCCGGATCTGGTAATCATGGACATCCATCTGCCCGGGATGAGCGGGACCGCGGCCGCCCGCCTCCTGCGCGCGCGCCCGGAGACTCGGGAGGTCCCGATCATCGCCCTTAGCGCCGACGCCACGCGTGAGGCCATCGATGACGGGAACCAAAACCCAGATTTTGTGACTTACTTCACGAAGCCCTTGGATATTGCGCGGTTCCTCGCGGCCCTCGACCCCCTGCTCGAGCCTCCCGCGGATCGCACGGACGCCGATGATCACACCCGATGACAGCCCCCGCGATGCCCACATCCTGATCGTGGACGACAACCGAATGAACGTGGATCTGCTCGGGGCCATCCTCGAGGAGGCCGGGTTCCGGGATGTCGCCGCCGAAACCAGCGGGGAACGCGCGGTGGAGCGCTGGCGCGAAGAATCCTTCGACCTGCTGCTGCTGGACATCCGCATGCCCGGCATCGACGGCCACGAGGTAATGCGCCAACTCAACAGCGACCTGGCCGAAGGCGACTGGCTCCCAGTCATCATACTGACCGCACAAATCGACCCCCAGACCCGGGAACAGGCCCTGGCCGCCGGAGCGCTAGACTTCATTACCAAGCCGTTCAACGCCACCGAAGTGGTGCAGCGGATCGACAATCTGCTGCGGGTCCGGGCCCTGCACAACGCCGCTCACGGCCGCGCCGAAGACCTGTCGCGCAGCCTGGCCGACCGTGCACGCACCTTGCAACGTACCGAGCAAGACCTCGAACACCTGGCCCACCACGACCCGGCCACCGGCCTGCCGAACCGGCATTCACTGCTGCGTTTCATCGACGAGGCCATCGAGACCGGCAGCGCCCTGGACCTGGTCATGGTGCACGTCCGTGGCCATGAGGCAGTGGAACGCCTTGAGGGCTATGCCGCGGCCGACCTGATGCTGCGCGAGATCGGTCAACGGCTGCGCCTGGCCCTGGAAGACCAGACCCCGGGGCGAGTGCAGTGTGGCATCTGGGGCGGTTCCACATTGCTACTCGCCGTGGCCAGCCGCGAAAGCATCGCCACCAGCACCCTGCAGGACTGCATGGATGCCTCGCTGGCGCACCTGCGCCTGGGGCGCTACGAGATCGCCCCCAGCGCCTCTGCCGGACACGTCCGGGCCCCCGACCATGGCCGCAACGCCGAGGAACTGATCCGCCGGGTTTCACTGACTCTGGCCAAGGGCGAACGCCGCGGGAGCGAGTGGCTCAGCTTCGACCCCGTACTGGAGCAGGACGCACGCCGTCGCCATCAACTGGAATACGGTCTGACGGTCGCCCGCGAGCAAGATCAGCTCCACCTGCTCTATCAGCCCAAGATCGAGCTCGCCAGCGGCTGCCTGGTCGGCTTCGAGGCCCTGATGCGCTGGGAGCATCCGCGTCTTGGGCTTATCTCGCCGGGGGAATTCATCCCGCTGGCGGAAAACACTGGGCGTATCGCCGAACTGGGAGAATGGGCCCTGCACGAGGCGCTGGCCGCCGCCCGCCGCTGGCGCGAGGCCAGTGGCCACTGCCCACCGATCGCGGTCAATGTATCGACCCAGCAATTCGCCGCCCTGACCCGGTCCGGCAGATCGCTGGTGGATGCCGTGCAAAGCGCGCTGAAGGCCAGCGGCCTGAACGGCAACGCACTGGAGATCGAGATTACCGAGACCGCAGTGATGCACGACGTGGCCACGACAGTGGAGGAACTTCGAGCCCTCAGGGCCCTCGGGGTATCGATCGCGATCGATGACTTCGGTACCGGCTATTCATCGCTCGCGTACCTGCGTCGCCTGCCGGCCACGACCATCAAGATCGACCGCAGCCTGATTGATGGCGTATCCGCAAACCCGAGCATGGACACCCTGGCCCGCGCCATCCTGTCGGTCAGCCGCGGTTTTGGCCTGACCACTGTCGCCGAGGGCATAGAGACCGAGGCCGACGCACGGCACCTGGCAACCCTCGGGTGCCCGATTGGCCAGGGCTACCTCTACCACCGCCCGCTCCCCGAGACGGACGCAAGCGGTCTGCTGGCCCGCGTCTGCGCCTGACACCCAGACGCCCCCTCGCGCTTGGCGCTTGACGGCCACGCTAGTCAATCAGTCGCTGCGCACCTCCAGTCGATTGGCGTTTTGGTAGCCGCGCGGCAGCTGCCGCCCGCGCCGTGCGCGCTCGCCCACGTACTCCGCCCACTCGGCCGGGACCAGTGCCTTGAAGCGCTTGCCGGCGTGCACGACCAGGGTGTCCTGCGGCCCCAGCACGGCCACGTCGAGCACC
Organism: Thioalkalivibrio sp. HL-Eb18; assembly: GCF_000364985.1. Classification (NCBI taxonomy): domain Bacteria; kingdom Pseudomonadati; phylum Pseudomonadota; class Gammaproteobacteria; order Chromatiales; family Ectothiorhodospiraceae; genus Thioalkalivibrio; species Thioalkalivibrio sp. HL-Eb18. The sequence goes on along the minus strand of NZ_KB822964.1, from coordinate 75,549 downwards.
CGTTCGGAACCGTCCTTGAGGGCCACGGACGGGATGCCGATCAGCTTGTTGCCCTTGCCGCGCGCCAGCTCCGGCAGCTCCGTCGCCGGGAACAGCAGCAGATAGCCACGCGTGGTGACGACCGCGATGTGGTCCTCGTGCGGGTTGCGCACCGGCGCCGGCTGCAGCACCGCCGCGCCGGCGGGCACGGCGAGCACGTTCTTGCCGGCCTTCTGCCGGCCCAGCAGGTCGCCCAGCTTCGCGACGAAGCCGTAGCCGTGATCCGAGCCCAGCAGCCAGCGGTCTTCCTCCGCCCCGGTGGCCATGCCGACAAAGCGCGCGCCCTCCGGCGGGTGCACGCGACCGGACAGCGGCTCGCCCTGCCCGCGCGCGGACGGCAGGGTATGCGCGGCGATCGTGTAGGTGCGACCGGTGGAGTCGATGAACGCGACCGGCTGGTTGCTGCGCCCGGTGACCGCGGCCTGGAAGGCATCCCCGGCCTTGTAGTTCAGGCCGCGGGCGTCCACGTCGTGGCCCTTGGCCGCGCGCGCCCAGCCCTTCTCCGACAGCACGACGGTCAGCGGCTCGGTGGGCACCAGTGCGGACTCGTCCAGCGCCTGCGCGGCGGCGCGCTGGACCAGCGGCGAGCGGCGTTCGTCGCCATAGTCCGCGGCGTCCTTTTCGATCTCGCGCCGGACCTGCGTGCGCAGACGGCGTTCGGACCCCAGAGTCTTCTCCAGCTGGTCGCGCTCCGTGGCCAGTTCGTCCTGCTCGCCGCGAATCTTCATCTCCTCGAGCTTGGCCAGGTGGCGCAGCTTCAGCTCCAGGATCGCCTCGGCCTGGATGTCCGAGAGACCGAAACGACTCATCAGCTCGGGCTTCGGCTGGTCGTACTCGCGGATGATCGCAATCACCTCGTCGATATTGAGATAGGCGATCAGCAGGCCTTCGAGCACATGCAGCCGCGCCTGCACCTTCTCCAGGCGCCACTGCAGGCGCCGGCGCACGGTCTCGATGCGAAACTCCAGCCACTCGCCCAGCAGGCCCGCCAGGTCGCGCACCTGCGGCCGCCCGTCGAGGCCGATCACGTTCATGTTCACGCGGTAGGTCTTTTCCAGATCCGTGGTCGCGAACAGGTGCGCCATCAGCGCCTCGACATCGACCCGGTTCGAGCGCGGGGTGATCACCAGGCGGGTCGGGTGCTCGTGGTCGGACTCGTCGCGCAGGTCCTCGACCATTGGCAGCTTCTTCGCGCGAATCTGGCTGGCGATCTGCTCCAGCAGCTTCGCCCCGGAGACCTGGTGCGGCAGCGCGGTGACCACGATGTCGTCGCCTTCGCGTTCATAGCGTGCCCGCGCGCGGATCGAGCCCTGGCCGGTCTCGTAGACCTTGCGCAGCTCGGCGGGCGGGGAAATGATCTCGGCCTCGGTGGGAAAGTCCGGCGCCGGCAGGTGCTCGCACAGCTCGGCGAGGGTCGCCTTCGGGTGCTCCAGCAGGTGCACGCAGGCCGCTGCCACCTCGCGCAGGTTGTGCGGCGGGATATCGGTGGCCATGCCGACGGCGATCCCGGAACCGCCGTTCAGCAACACGTTCGGCAGCCGGGCCGGCAGCACCTTCGGCTCATCCAGCGCGCCGTCGAAGTTCGGCACCCAGTCCACCGTGCCCTGCCCCAGCTCCGAGAGCAGCAGCTGCGCATAGCGCGAAAGGCGCGACTCGGTATAGCGCATCGCGGCGAAGGACTTGGGATCGTCCGGCGAGCCCCAGTTGCCCTGCCCGTCGACGAACGGGTAGCGATAGGAGAAGGGCTGCGCCATCAGGACCATCGCCTCGTAGCAAGCGCTGTCACCATGCGGATGGAACTTGCCGAGGACGTCCCCGACCGTGCGTGCGGACTTCTTGTACTTGGCCGTGGCCGAGAGCCCCAGCTCGCTCATCGCGTAGATGATGCGGCGCTGCACGGGCTTGAGACCGTCACCGATGTGAGGCAGCGCTCGGTCCAGGATCACGTACATGGAGTAGTCCAGGTACGCCTTCTCGGTGAAGTCCTTCAGCGGCAGCTGCTCGCCGCTGTTGGCAAACAGGCTTGGGGTCTCAATATCGGTCATCGGCTTCCTCTAACGAAGCACTGAATAAAGCCATCCTGGCTTTCTCAGCGCGCGCGGCGCTGCATCGTCTTGTATATCTTTGCACTGGCAAAGGGGTTTGCAGCTTGCTTCGGAATCAACCACCTACGGTAGTCGATGCCGACGGCACGTCCCTGTGCCGCAGGGAAACGCCGAACAATCAACGTTTCCCTAAGGGCGAATGGATCACCATGGCGGCCTTTTACCGCTCGCCCGGCCCGCGTACTGTAGCGATCACACCGCCACCATTCCATTCCCGGGGAGAATGCCGTGCTGGGTACCGGCTGGATTGCCAGTATCACTGCCGTCGCCGCCTTTGCACTGGCCGCCGCCAGTGTGATGCACGCGCTGCTCCAGCGCCGCGAGACCGGGACCGTAATCGCCTGGGTCGGGCTGATCGTGCTGCTGCCGGTGGGGGGCTCGATCCTGTACTGGATGTTCGGGGTCAACCGCATCCGCCGCCGCGCCCATGCCCTGCGCGAGGGCCATCTGCTGGTCGACCCCGCCGCGCGCGATGCCGACGGCCCCGGCATTCCGCCCCGCTGGAGTCGCCTGCTGGGCTGTGGCGACCGGCTCGCGCCGTTTCGCGCCAGCGCCGGCAATTCGGTCCGGCCGCTGACCGATGGTGACCAGGCCTACGCGGCGATGCTCGCGGCGATCGACTGCGCGTCCCACAGCATCACCCTGGCGACCTACATCTTTGACTACGACGTGGTCGGACAGCGCTTCGTGCGCCACCTGAAGGCCGCCCGCGACCGCGGCGTCGAGGTCCGTGTCCTGATCGACGGCATCGGCGCCCGCTACAGCCGCCGCAACACACTGCGCTTCCTCAAGCGCGTCGGCATCCCGGCCGCCGCCTTCATGCCCGTCCATCACCTGCCGCGTACGCTTGCGGCGTTCAATCTGCGCAATCACCGCAAAATGCTGCTGGTGGATGGCGAGCACGGCTTTACCGGGGGCATGAATATCCGCCGCGGGCACAGCGCGAGCAACCCGGGACCGCACCCGATTCAGGACCTGCACTTCGAGGTCCGCGGTCCGATCTGCCTGCAGTTGCAGCGGGTGTTCGCGGAAGACTGGCAGTTCAGCACGCATGAGGCACTGGAAGGCCCGCCTTGGTTCCCGGAGGAGGCTCGCCTGATTGGCACCCAGTTGTGCCGCGCGCTACCAGACGGCCCTGATGAAGACTTCGAGGTGCTCAAGTTCACCCTGTTGGCCGCGATCGCGGAGGCGCGCGAGCACGTTACCGTGGTCACGCCCTATTTCCTGCCTGACCTGGAATTGCTGGGGGCGCTGAAGGCCGCGGCCCTGCGCGGCATCGAGGTTGATCTGCTGCTGCCGGAACGCAACAACCTGCGCCTGGTCGAGTGGGCCGCCCGTCCGCTGCACGGCGAACTCCTCACCCGGGGCTGCCGCATCTGGCTGACGCCGCCCCCGTTCAACCATTCCAAGCTGATGCTCGTCGACAGGGAATGGGCCCTGGTGGGATCGGCCAACTGGGACCCACGCAGCCTGCGCCTCAACTTCGAGTGCAACCTGGAATGTGTGGACCGCGACCTGGGGCAACAGCTGGCCGACTGGGCCGAGGATCTGCGCTCGCGTTCCCACCCGCTGAGCCTGGAAGATGTCCACGCGCGCACCCTCCCCGCCCGCCTGCGCGACGGCGCCGCCCGCCTGCTGACCCCGTACCTGTAGGCACCCGGCGGCGCGCAACCCACTCACGGTTGTGCTTAACTTGTCGTTAAGGAGAGGGATTTCCGTCGTACCAGGGGGATCGGCCATGAGTGGTCCATTGATCGCAGCGCTGTACCTGCTCGCCGGGCTGTGTCTGTACGCCTCGGCCAGCCACCTCCTGCATGCCAGCCACAGCGTACGCCGTGTGGAGCATCTGTTGTTCGCTGCAATGTGCCTGCTGTTGGCGGGCTCCGCGATCAGCATTGCCCTGTCCTACCAGGCGACCTCGATCGAGGCCTATACCGGCCCGATGAAGGCGTATTACGGCCTGATCGCGGCCCTGTACGTCCTGTTCGCGGCCTTTATAGCCCGTTACACGGAGACCCCCGCTCGGGTCCTGCTCTCGGTACTGGGGATATTGATGGTCGTGGTCTGGGTCGCCAATGCGCGCCAGCCCCATGGCCTGCAGTGGACCGAGATCGCGGAGCTGGGAAGCGTGGCACTCCCCTGGGGCGAGACGGTCACGCGCGCCGTGGGGGTCCCCGAGCCCCTGGTTCCTGCTGGGCCTGGCCGGACTGCTCCTGGTGTTCGGGTTCTCCCTGTGGGCGTTGGTGAGCCACTGGCGCCGCGAGGGTGGACACCTCCCGCTGATCCTGATCGGCGCGCTCCTCCTGTTCCTGCTGGCGACCATCCAGGGCGTTCTGGTCCGCCTCGGGATCATCGATTCCATACCGCTCTCGGTCTTCGGCTATCTCGGCATGATTCTGGTGATGAGCCTGGTCCTGCACCGGGAGACTCAGGAACGGGTGCGCGAGTCGGAACACCGCTTCCGCGATCTGGTTCACCAGGCCCCGATGGCGATCGAGGTACTGACCCCGGACGGCGGGGTACGCCAGGTCAACACCGCCTGGGAAACCATGCACGGCCACGCAGGTGTCAAGGGCATGAATGTCCTCCACCACCCCGATCCCATCGATGGCCATGTGACCGAGGACATTCGCGCAGCCGCCAGGGGTGCCCGGCGTTCCATCGCGCCATTTGCGTGCCATGCGGTTGCCGATCCCGCGAAGGCGCCTGCGGGAAGTCGCTGGGTCAAGGGATACGTCTATCCTCTCAAGAATCACCGGGGCGAGGTGCGGGACATCATCGTCATGCAGGAAGACATCACACTCGCGCGGCGCGGCGAAGATGCCTTGCGGGTAATCGCCCAGGGATTCCGCGCCGACAACCGCCAAAGTTTCTTCCAGAACCTGGTATTGCGGCTGCGCGAGGTCTTTCGTGCCGACTACGCGCTGGCGGGCATCAACGTCCCGGACCTGCCCGGTCACGTCGAGACCGCCGCCCTTTGCCGCGACGGCGAACTGGTGGGCAACATCCGCTATGCCCTGGCCAGCACCCCCTGCGACGAGGTGCTCTCGCAGGGCTTGTGCGTGTATCCGGACCGCGTGCAGGAGCTGTTTCCGCGCGACGAAATGCTCGTCGAAATGGGTGCGCGCAGCTATCTGGGCGCCCCGATGATTGACAGCCAGGGGCGCGAGCTGGGGCATATCGCCATCGTCAACCGCTACCCGCTGGACGAGACCGAACAGGCGGCCGGCATCCTCGAGATCTTTGCCGACCGTGCCGCCGCCGAACTCGAGCGGCTGGAAGGTGAAGAACATATCCGCCGACTCGCCTACCACGATCCGCTGACCGGCCTGGCCAACCGCACCCAACTGCATGACGCACTGACACAGGACCTCGATCTGGCCCACCACGGAGGCCAGCACGGCGGGCTGATCCTGATCGACCTGGATCATTTCAAGACCATCAACGATGCCCTTGGACATGCGGTCGGCGACACTGTGCTGGCGGCGGTGGCCGACCGCCTGCGCCAGCACGCACCCGAGCAAGCACTGGTGGTGCGCCTGGGCGGGGACGAATTCGCCACCCTGATCCATCCCCGGCGCGCATCGCGTCAGGCGATCGAGGCGACGGTCAACGACGCGGCCCACCGGCTGCTGGATGCCTTGCAGCACCCGATCGTACTGGGGGAGCGCACCTTCAGTGTTGGCGCCAGTCTGGGCTGCGTGCTGTTCCCGGACGCGGGTCAGACCTCGTCGGATGCCCTGCGCCATGCCGACATCGCCCTGTATCAGGCGAAACGGGCCGGACGCGGCGGGGTGCAGTTCTACCGCCATGCGCTGCAGGACGAGGCACGCGCCCGGTTGCAGATCGAGGAGGGGCTGCGCCAGGCCCTGGTGAATCGCGAGATGCGCCTGAGTTACCAGCCGCAATTCGATGCCCAGGAGAACATGATCGGTGCCGAAGCGCTACTGCGCTGGACACACCCCGAGCTGGGCCCGGTCGGGCCGGCGCTGTTCATCCCGATCGCCGAGGAAACCGGGCTCATCCACCCCATCGGCACCTGGGTGGTCGAGCATGTACTGGAGAATCTGCAGGACTGGCACGCGCGAGGTCTGCCGCTTCCGCCCCGCGTGGCCATCAATATCTCGCCCTGGCAGCTGGCCCGCCCTGATTTCGTCGCACAGCTCCGGGAACGCGTGCAGGCCGCCGGCCTGGAACCCGGCCAGATTACGCTCGAAGTCACCGAGTCGGGTCTGCTGCGCGACCTGTCCGACGCCATTGGCAAGCTGCGGGCCCTGCGCGAGTTCGGCGTCCAGGTGGCGCTGGACGATTTCGGCACGGGATATTCGTCGCTGGCCTACCTGCGCGATCTGCCACTGGACGAACTCAAGATCGACAAGTCGTTCATTGATGAACTCGTGGACAAGGGCGAGCAGATGCTCATCGAGAACATCCTCGATATCGGCCACAACATGGGCCTGCGCGTCGTCGCCGAGGGTGTGGCCAAGCCGGCCCAGCGCCAGCAGCTCCTGGCACTGGGTTGCACGCATTTCCAGGGGTTTCTCTACGGCCAGCCGATCGCGGAAGACGAGTTCCCGGCCTGGCTGGAACGAAACGCCACCCCGGCAGTGCAACGCCAGAGCTGACCCAGAGCGGACTACGGGCCTTCCAGACCAAGGCCGCAGCCCAGCGGCCCGCGCCGCCGATGTCGTGTGTGCGACCGACTGGCGCGGCTGGCATCGACCTGCTCGTACAGCACGATCCCGCCGCCCCCGGCCTCCTTGGCCGCATACATCGCACGATCCGCCTGCAGCATCAGTCCCTCCGCATCGGCACTGTCATGCGGGTACAGGGCCGCCCCCATGCTCAAGCCCACCTGCACGGCCTCGCGATTGACCTCGATGGGCTCGGCAAAGCGTTCGATCAGCTTCAGACCGACCCCGAGCAGGGCATCCGGGTCGTCCATGTTCTCCAGCAGGATCACAAACTCGTCGCCCCCCATACGGGCCACCACATCGCACTCGCGCACCCCTTCGCGCAGCCGCCCGGCCACCGTCACCAGCACGACGTCCCCCGCATCGTGGCCCAGGCGATCATTGATGGGCTTGAAGCCGTCGAGGTCACAGACCACCAGGGCCAGCCCCCTTTCGTGGCGCTGGGCACGGCGCAGGGCCTGGCGCAGATGCTCCTGGAAGAGGCTGCGATTGGCCAGACCGGTCAGGGAATCGTGGTGAGCCTGGTGCCAGAGCCGCTCCTCCGAGGCCTTCTCCAGGGTGATGTCCCGCACCATGCCCAGGACCTGCAACGGCCGACCGGCATCGTCACGGGCGATCTCGCCCTCCACACGCACGTGACGCACCCCGCCATCCGGACGCACGACCCGGTGATCGACACGATAGACCGCCTCGCTGGCCAGCGCCTGATTGATGGTGCGGCGCACACGGGTCCGGTCATCCGGATGCACCGCATGGATGTAGGACTCGAAGCCCGCCTCGTCCACCCTGGGGTCCAGCCCGAACAGCTCGAACACATGGGCGGACCAGTTCAGCTGACCATTGCGGATATCCCAGTCCCAGAATCCCGCGCCGGCGCTGCGCTGCGCCTCTTCCAGGCGCGCCGTGGTCTCTTCCAGTGCTGCCGTGCGCCGGGCCACCGCGGCCTCCAGCCCGCCCTGGGTTTCGCGCAGTCGGGCCTCCACCCGCATGCGCTCGCGCAACTCGTCCTGCAGCGCCTGATGGTTGCGCCGCAGGCGATAACGGACCCAGGCCGCGAGCAGGATAATCAGTACCGCCGCCAGCGCGGTCGCCCCAAGCATCCACTGCTGGCTTTGTTCATGGCGTTGCGCCATGGCCTCGATGGCCCGTGCATTATCGCGGTGGAAGGCCTCCAGGATGCGCTCCATCTGACCCAGAACCTCCTCCTGGATCGGCATCAGATCAGCGTACAGCATCCCCAGGGCCTCATTGCGGTCCCCGACCAGGGCAATGTCGACAATATCTTCCAGCAGCGGGGCGCCGACCGAGGTCAACTCCCGCAACTCCTGCATACGTTGACGGTCCGCAGGCCGTTCGGCCTGGGACTCGGCGGCCGTCAGTGTCTCGACAAAGCGGGGTGCCAGCTCGCGAAACTCGCGGTAGTAGCGCTCCTGCAGCGCGGTATCCTCCGCACTGACCACCAGCGAGGCGCGCAGTACCCGCTCGCGCACCAGGCTGCGCATGCGATGGACATGATCCACTTTCTGGATGTGTTCTTCGGTGAGGGTCTGGATGTCCTGTTGCAGGTGCTGCACCCGCCACCAGCTGAACACCGCGATCGCCGCGACCAGCAACAGCACCAGCGCAAAGACGCTGGTGATTCCCGGGACACGCAGGCGATCGACGGACACGATCAGCCCCCCGGCCTTCCGGGCCCGAGATCACGCACCCGCGCGATCGTCGGGTCATCACCGACCGCCAGGCAGGGCTGAGTCCAATCCTTGACGCGCATGTTGTCTCCCTGTGTGATCGTGGGTAAACACGACCACACGCGAGAGTGCCCCGGGATGACGCCAAACTCAAGAGGTAACGGGACACCGAGCAATGCGCCAGGGGCCAATTCGGAACTGGCCCGGGCCTACTCCGCCACGCACTACCGCATCGAGCTCCCGGGGCAGGCGTTCGTCCTGCGCATCGGTGAACGCGATCCTGGCCTTGAGACCTGTCTGCAGACAGAGGGCTGGAGTCAGGCCAGCCTGCTGACCGCCTGGAATCCGCGTAGTCGGATCGTGCCGGAGCAGGAGAACCGCGAGCGCCATGCCCGCATCGCACGCGAGCTGGAGCAGGCCGGCTGGTCCTGCTGGCCTACCCTCCACCGAGACCCGACCGGCTACTGGCCCGACGAACCCGGCTATTGCGTGTTGGGGATGGGCGCCGCGGATCTGGATCCCTGGCTGGTCGCGTTCGACCAGAATGCGGCCGTCCTGATCCAGCCGCCCTCAGCCCCTCGCCTGATCTGGCACCCGGGAGAACGCCCGGGAAGCAGATGCCCCACTTCTCCCTAGAAGGGCAGACGCCCCCCGGTGGCCACCACGATCACGACCAGGCCCAGCAAGGTGTTGATGCCCACCAGCACCCGGATCTGGGACAGCCGGCGCAGGCCCTCGTCGGTGTCATTCGCGGCGATCGCCTGACGCATGCGGCGATACGGGGCAAAGAACACATGGGCGAAGATCGCCATCATCACCAGCCCGAGAAGCAGCATCACATGCACCGAGGGATGCACATTGCCCATCCCGCCGAAGAAGCCAAAGATCATCCACAGTCCGCTCGCCAGCAAGAGGATTACGGACGCCCAGACCCAGGGGAAAAAGCGCGCGAACACACCCTCCCACAACTTGAGGCGCGCTGCGCCGTCCAGCTGCTGTCCGGCCACCGGCCGCAGGAACATGTAGGCGAAGAACATCCCCCCCACCCACACTACAACTGCCAGTAGATGCAGCAGGTTTGCCAACGCGTAGCCGGTCATCGCGAACTCCTTTTTTTCGTCATCAGGGATCCTGGCGGTGCAGTGTAGCGGTCTCGACGGAGCACTGGCGAACCAAACCGCCAACCGCTCCGGATCAAAGGGCTCATCCACCCACGCCATCTTGCACCCCGCCCGCCCGTCAGCAATCATCGGGCCATGGTGTTCGAAATCGCCCAGCAGACTCTGGCACTGGCCCTGACGGCGGCTCCCTGGCTGCTTCTGGGGCTGGCCGCGGCCGGACTGGTCAAGGCGTTCCTGCCAGAGGCGGCGTTGCAGCGCTGGCTGGGCGGGCCGGGCCTGGCGCCCACCGTGCGCGCCGCTATTGCGGGGGCACCACTGCCCCTTTGCTCCTGCGGGGCGATCCCGACGGCCCTGGCGCTGCACCGTGGCGGAGCGGGGCGCGGCCCGACCACGGCGTTCCTGATCGGCACCCCGGGCGTCGGCGTCGACTCGGTCGCGATCAGCTATGCCCTGCTCGGCCCGCTGATGGCCGTCGCCCGCGTCGCCGGCGCCCTGGTAACGGCCATCACCACCGGCCTGCTGGTTGGGCGAACCCGCGCATCCCGGACCAGTGCAGGCAGCGCGCAAGGGGCGGGGAGTGGCTGCGGGAGTTCTGCCTGCTGCGACACCCCTGCCACAGTGCCGCCCGCACCCCCGGGCCCATGGACCCGCCTGCTGGAGGGCCAGCGCTACGCGTTCGGCGACGTGCTGGACGATATCCGCCTGTGGCTGGTGGCCGGCCTGGTCGTCGCCGGGGCGCTGCTGACCCTGGTGCCACCGGCTGCACTGGCAGCGTACGGCAGTGGCCTGCCGGCGATGCTGCTGCTCGCCGTGATCGGCATCCCGATGTATCTGTGCGCGACCGCAGCCACACCCATCGCGGTCGCCCTGCTGGCGGCCGGCGTCTCACCCGGTGCCGTGCTGGTGTTCCTGCTGGCCGCCCCGATCACCAGCCTCGCGACGCTGGGGGTGTTCCGGCGGGAACTGGGCAATGCGGCGGTGAGTCTTTATCTAATAGGCATTGGCGCCAGCACCGTCGCGCTCGGACTGACACTGGATGCCGGCTTGGGCTTGAGCGGACTGAGCCCCGCGATCACCCCGGGCCAGGCCACCGAATGGATGCCGCCCGCCGTCGAATGGGTCGCACTGGCCGTGCTGGTGGTGCTCGCCCTGCATCCGCTACGCTGGTTGAACGCTGGCCGCACTTAAGGAACCGTGATGTCCAACCGCTCGATCGGACTCGATGACCATCTTCAGGCCTATGTACTGGATCGCTCGCTGCGCGAGTCCAGCCTGCTCGCGGAGTTGCGCGCCGAGACCGCGGGGCTGCCGGAGCACAACATGCAGATCGCTCCCGAACAGGGGCAGTTCATGGCGCTGCTGGCGCGCCTGGTCGGGGCCCGGCGCTACCTGGAAGTGGGCACCTTTACCGGCTACAGCGCGCTGGCCGTGGGGCAGGCCCTCCCCGACGACGGCGAGGTGGTCTGCCTGGACCACAGCGAGGCCTGGACCGCGATCGCCAGACGCTACTGGGACCGGGCCGGTCTGGCTGCGCGCATGGACCTGCGTCTGGGTGATGCACGCGCCAGCCTGCGCCAACTGGAGGACGAAGGACAGAGCGGCCGTTTCGATCTTGCGTTCATCGACGCCGACAAGACCGGTTACCCGGAATACTTCGAGACCTGCCTGCGACTGGTACGCCCGGGCGGACTGATCATGGTGGACAACACGCTCTGGCATGGCCGGGTGGCGGACCGGCACTGCGACGACGAGGACACCCGGGCCATCCGCGACTTCAACCAGGCGCTGCATCGCGACGAGCGCATCGACCTCTCGCTGGTACCCATCGGCGACGGCCTGTCCCTGGCCCGGCGCCGCTGATCCTCCGGCTGGCGAAGCGTTCGAGGGTCAGCGACAAAGCCCGTCGCCAGACAGCCCCCGGCGACAGATCACACGCCGTTCCAGCCCGGTCACCACCCAGCCATCATCGCGTTCACGAAGTGTCAGCCGGTATTCGTAATCGCGGACGGCATCGTCGCGCAGGTTCTTGACGAAGACCTCGGCCCGCTCGCGGCGCTGGTGGTGGATCTCCAGACTGGAGTAGTCCGTACCCAGGCCCTCGCGCCACCCGCTGGCATCCACCCAGTCCATCACCGCGACGCCCGGCGTGCCGGCCGGCTCGAGTTGCGGGATTTCGAGCGCCTTGCGCTCGGTCGGCTGCGGCTGGAATACGTCCGTCGCGCGCTTCTGCTCCGAGGGGAATGGCGCGCACCCCGCCAGCAGCCCGCCCAGCAGAAGCGCCCCGATTAATCGTGTGTCTCTCATGGCTGGTACCCCACGCGTGTCTCGCGTCGCAAATCCGTCATCCACTGCAACAAATTGCACTGGTCGAGCGTCATATCATCACATGACCACAAGCCCATTCCCACGGGGGATACGATGATGGACCATATCCGCACGACAGGACTCGCCCTGGTGGCCGCGGCCGCGCTCGCACTGAGTGCACCGCTCGTGCTGGCCGAGGAGCAGGCCGCCGAGGACGAGACCGCAACCGAGATGGAAGAACTGCGCGAAGACTGGGCGCAGACCCGCGAGGAGATTCAGGCCGACGCCGAACGCGACCGCGAGGCGACCCGTTCGCGCACCCGTGAAACCCTGGATACAATGGACCAGCAACTCACCACCCTGCGCGAGCGCACGCGCGAGGGCTGGGACGACCTGAGCGATGCCACCCGCGAGCGCCGCGAACGGGCCTTTGATGCCCTGGTACGCGAACGTGACAACCTGGCCGAATGGTCCGCCGAGACCCGTGAGCGCTCCTCCGGTGCCTGGCAGGGTGTACGTGAAGGCGCCCGCGATGCCTGGGGCGGCGTGCGCGACGGCTCCCGCAAGGCTTGGGGCTCGGTTCGCGATGCCGTCCGCGGGGACCGCCCACCGGCCGAGCAAGGCGAACCGGGTACGCAGGAAAATCCGGCAGACCCGGACGATCCGGCCGTGCAGACGGATTGAACCGACAGACGGACTGAAATGGTATTCGTCGCAATGGGGGTTGAATGAAGCCAAACCGACACGGACGCCGGTCCGTCATGTTCCTTCCGGCCCTGGCCGCGCTGCTCGCCAGCTCGGCCCTGATCGGCTGCGACGGTCTGCCAGGCCTGGACGCCACCCCAGAACACCACCAGCGCGACTGGGACGACGAAACCCTGCAATACGGCGAACGGATGTACATGCAGCATTGTGCGGTATGCCACGGCGAGAATCGCGAGGGCGCGGAGAACTGGCGCCAGCGCGACGCGGACGGCTACATGCCGCCCCCACCCCTGGATGGCAGCGCCCACACCTGGCACCACCCCTACTGGCAGCTCAAGGACATGATCCGCTACGGCGCCGAAGCCCGCGGCGGGGCCATGCCCAGCTTCGAGGACACCCTGTCCTACGACGACGTGGAGGCGATCATCGCCTTCATCCAGGCGCAGTGGCCGGACGAGATCTTCGAGGCATGGATCCGCTACGACCAGAACCACCCGACTCAGGAGGCCTGGGAGGAAGAGATGGGCGAGCCCTGGGTCACTCACGCATCCGATCCGCGCACCCCTTCCACCGGGCGCGAGCATCATTAACCAGCGCTCAACCGGACCGCGCACTCCCTGCACCGCCCCGCGGGAATTGCGCTCAGGCGGGAATAGCTGCGAGTGTCGCGGCGTCTGCCGAGATAACTAGCCGCAAACGGGTTATGATCCGCCGCGTTCACACCCAGGGTATGGAAGACCGGGGAAGCCCATGCATGACGCAGCCAGTGGTCGCCGCGAACACGGAAACCACCCATGAATCGCCGCCGTAGCGACGCCCTCCCGGCCGAGGAGCGCGCGCGCCTGGAGGGCCTGATTTACGAGGAACGCGAGGCCCGACAACGTGCCGAATCCCTGGCCGAGACCCGCCTGCAGGACCTCTACGCGAAGCAGCAGCAGATCGAACTGCTCAACACGATCGCCTCCGCGGCCAACCAGTCCGACTCCATCGCTGAGGTTCTGCGCACAGCCCTGAACGCGATCGGGGAGTTCCTCGACTGGCCAGTCGGCCACGCCTACCTCGCGCGCAAGACGTCCAGCAGCGACCTGGAACTGGGTCCCACGGGCATCTGGCACCTGCGGACCCTCGACCCCGTCGAGGCGTTCCGCGAATCCACGGAGGACACGGTCTTCCGGTCCGGCCAGGGCCTGCCCGGACGCGTCCTCGAACAGCGTGCCCCGGTGTGGGTCGAGCATCTGGATCAGGACCCCAATTTCCCCCGGCGCGCGGCGGCAGCCACGAGCGGCCTGTGTTCGGGCTTTGCCTTCCCGGTCATGGTCGGCCAGGAGGTGGCCTGCGTGCTGGAGTTCTTCACCGCCGAGACCACGCCCGAGCAGCCGGAGGTCCTGGCCCTGCTGGCGCAGGCCGGTGTGCAACTGGGGCGCGTGGTCGAGCGCAACCGCCACGCCGAACGGCTGATCCACCACGCCTCCCATGATCCGCTGACGGGCCTGCCGAACCGACGGCTCTTTCATGACCGTCTGGAGCACGCGATCGCGCGCTATGCGCGCGAGCCGGAGTCGCTGTTCGCCGTACTGTTCGTCGACCTCGACCGCTTCAAGCTCGTCAACGACAGCCTCGGCCATACGGCGGGCGACGAGTTGCTGGCCCAGGTCGGCAAGCGCCTGCTGACCGCCCTGCGCCAGAACGACACCGTCTCGCGGCCTGGGGGCAACCAGAACACAAGACCGGACGACACGCTGGCCCGTCTGGGCGGTGACGAGTTCACCATACTGCTGGAGGGCCTGCACGAGCCGGTGGACGCACTGCGCGTCGCCGAGCGCCTGCAGGCCGTCCTGCACGAACCCTTCTCGATCGCCGGCCAGACCGTCTACGTAACGGTCAGCATCGGCATCGCCACGCGCCCCTATGGCCAGGCCTGCCCGGTGGTCAGCCCCGATCAGGACGGTCCGACCTGCGCGGAGGACCTGATGCGCGAGGCGGACATGGCGATGTATCGCGCCAAGTCGCTCGGCAAGGCCCGCTGCGAGTTCTGCGATCCCGGCATGCAGACGCAGGCGCTCGAGAGCCTGCGTCTGGAAACCAGCCTGCGCGAATCGGTCGAGCGCAATGCCTTTGTCGTGCACTACCAGCCGATCATGTCGCTGGCAGACAACCGCATTACCGGGTTCGAGGCCCTGGTACGCTGGGAGCGAGAAGGCGAGCTCCTGCCCCCGGACCGGTTCATCCCGATCGCGGAGGATGCCGGACTGGTCCACCTGATCGACATGCAGGTGCTGTACACGGCGTGCTCCCAGCTACAAGTCTGGAATGCACAACGCAGCGGCCCGCCGCTGACGATCAGCACCAACCTCTCCGCACGGCAGCTCACCCGCCCCGAACTGGTAGACGAGGTCGCCACGATCCTTTGCGGTACCGACACCCCGCCGGAACAGCTGCGCCTGGAGATCACCGAGACCGCGACGCTGGGCAACCTCGACGAGCTGATCGCCACCTTGAGGGGCCTGAAGGCCCTGGGTGTCAGCCTGGCAATGGATGACTTTGGCACGGGCTACTCGTCACTCAGCTATCTCCACCGCCTGCCGCTGGACATCCTGAAGATCGATCGCGCCTTCGTGGCCGGGCTGGACCGCGACGAATACAGCCAGCGCCTGGTGCAGACCGTGATCAACATGGCACGCAACCTCGGGCTGGAAGCGGTGGCCGAGGGCGTCGAGAGCAATACCCATGCGGCCACGCTGCGCGCACTGGGGTGCACCCGCGCCCAGGGCTACTACTACTCCCGCCCGGTACCCGCCGACCAGGCCGGCGCACTTCTGGCCGCCGACCAGCTCCCGCTAGTCACCCCCTGAGGTCACTACCCGAGCAGGAAGGGGCAATGGAGCTACACCGCCGTCGGGGCAACCCCCCGACGGCGGGCCAGCACCTGTCGCACAACCAGTTTTTCCAGCTCCACGACCACGAACACCGCAAGGCCAAAGACCAGGATGCGTAGCCAGTCGCCCAGGCCGATCGTGGTCGTCCCGAACAGGGTGTGCATCACCGGGGCATAGGTGAACGCCAGCTGGAGCAGGACCAGGACACCGATCGCAATCCACATGCTGTGCGAGCGAAACAGCTCCAACCCCGGCAGCACCGGCTGGTGGATCAGGCGCAGGTTCAGCAAATAGAAGGCCTGCCCGGCCACCAGGGTGTTGATTGCGACGGTCCGCGCCAGCTCGTCGCTGACGCCGACGAACGTCTCCATGTAGACGAAATGCCCGAAGGTCCCGAGCCACAACAGGACCGCAACAAACGGGATGCGCCACAACAGGAACCCGGACAACAGCGGCTGATCCGGATCACGCGGTGGACGCTGCATGACCCCGGGCTCGGCGCGTTCGAAGGCCAGGGCCATGGCCAGGGTCACCGAGGTCACCATATTCACCCACAGCACCTGCACCGGTGTCAGCGGCAGGGCCAGCCCCATCAGGATCGCCATCATGATGGTCAGTGACTGCCCAGCGTTGGTCGGCAGCATATGCAGGATGGCCTTGCGGATGTTGTCGTAGACGGTGCGCCCCTCCTCGACCGCATGGGCAATCGAGGCGAAGTTGTCGTCCGCCAGCACCATCTCCGAGGCCTCCTTGGCCGCCTCGGTCCCCTTGCCGCCCATCGCGACCCCGACATCCGCGCGCTTCAGCGCCGGGGCATCATTCACCCCGTCCCCGGTCATGGCGACAATCCGGCCGCGGCCCTGCAGGGCCTGGACCAGGCGCAGCTTGTGCTCGGGCGATGTGCGTGCGAACACGTCGGTGTCCTCGGCCATCTGCGCCAGGCGGTCGTCGTCCACATCATCCAGCTCGTGCCCGGCGTGCGCCTCGGCATCGCGCCCCAGCCCCAGCTGCTCGCCAATGGCCCGCGCAGTCGCCAGATGATCGCCGGTGATCATCTTCACGCGAATGCCCGCCTCACGGCACTCGGCCACGGCCTGGATCGCCTCTTCCCGCGGCGGGTCGATAATCCCGACCAGGGCGAGCAGCGCAAACCCGCCCTCTTCGACATGATCGAAGTTCAGTTCGCGCTGATCGGGCGGTACCTCGCGGCTCGCAATGGCCAGCAGACGCTGGCCGCGGGCAGCGATGGCCTCCATCGCCTGGTGCCAGGCCTCACGGTCGAGGTCATCGGCACCCTCGCCCGTACGCACCTGATCGCACAGCTCCAGCACCCGCTCGGGGGCCCCCTTCAGGAAGATCCTTGCATGCCCGTCGTGATCATGGTGCAGGGTCGCCATATAGCGATGATCGGACTCGAAGGGGATCACATCGGTACGCGGCAAGCGCTCCGCCTCCAGGTGCGGGTCGAGCCCCGCCTTGCGCGCGGCCACCACCAGCGCCCCCTCGGTCGGGTCGCCCTCCATCACCCACTCGCCCTCGCGCTCGAATACCTGGGCGTCGTTGCACAGAAGGCCCGCACGCAGCACCTCCATTAGTGCCGGCTGCTCGTCGGCCTCCACCTCCTGCTGGTCCACGGAGAAATCGCCCTGCGGGGCATAGCCAACACCGGAGACGCCGTATTCTTCGCCCGCCGTGCGCACGGTCTGCACCGTCATCTCGTTGCGGGTCAGCGTGCCGGTCTTGTCGGAGCAAATCGTCGAGACCGAGCCCAGGGTCTCCACTGCCGGCAGGCGACGGATGATCGCGTTGCGTCGTGCCATCTTCTGCACGCCGATCGCCAGTGCGATCGTCATGATTGCCGGCAGGCCCTCGGGGATGGACGAGACTGCCAGACTGGCCGCCGCCAGGAACATCTCGTCCAGCGGATAACTGCGCACCCAGTAACCAAAGGCAAAGGTCGCGGCAGAGATCACAACGACAACGCCCGCCAGCCAGCGGCCGAACTGCTCCATCTGGCGGACCAGCGGCGTCTGCAGGCTCTCAACCTCTCCCAGCATCGAGGAGATGCGACCGATTTCGGTGTGTTCGCCGGTGGCCACCACCACGCCGTGCCCGCGCCCGAAGGCGACCAGCGTGCCGGAGAAGGCCATGCTGGTACGGTCCCCCAGATCCGCCTCGCGCTCGACGGCTTCGGGGGACTTGTCCACGGCGACCGACTCCCCGGTCAGCACCGCCTCCTCGACCCGCAGGTTCTTGACCTCGAGCAGGCGCAGGTCCGCCGGCACACGATCGCCCGCCTGCAGATAGACGATGTCGCCCGGAACCAGCTCTTCCGCAGGGACCTCGCGCCGGTGGCCATCGCGCAGGGCCAGCGCGCGGGGCGAGAGCATCTTGCGGATCGCGTCCAGTGCCTTCTCCGCCTTGCCTTCCTGGACGAAGCCGATCAGCGTGTTGATCAGCACCACGGCCAGGATCACGCCGGTGTCGACCCAGTGGCCGAGCAGGGCCGTACCGGCCGCGGCGGCCAGCAGGATATAGATCAGGATGTTGTGGAAGTGGCGAAAGAAACGCCGGATCAGGCCCGCCTGCTCCGGCGGGCGCAGCTGGTTCCTGCCGTACTGGTCCAGGCGCTCCCGGGCCACGTCAGCAGACAGCCCCTCGCGGCGACTGTCGCGCGCGCGCAGGGCGGAATCGGGATCAAGGGCGTGCCAGGCGATGGCCTCGTTCTTGGGGGCCTGCGCGTTTTGCGATTCGTCCATGCGGTACCGGTGCCGAGAGATGAACCCCCATCCTCGACCAAGACCCCGCGACCGGCAAGCCTCGACGGGCAGGTCGCGGGGCCTGATTCAGACCCGCCGTTCAGCCAGTAGCCGACTAGAAATGCACGCCCAGCTTGGCCATCACCCGCAGGTTGTCGACGTCCTCGCGACCGCGACCGCTACGAAAGCGATCGCTCTCCGTGAACTGATAGCGGGCCTCGACGCCCAGAAACATGTTGTTGTCCATCGTGTACTTCAGGCTGCCGCCGAACTGCGCCGCCCACAGGCCATTGGTGTCATCACCCAGTTCCGCACGTACATAGCCCAGCCCGGGACCAAACCCCAGCTCGAGGTTCGGAGCGGTCTCGAACATCCAGTGGGTGTTCAACTCGGTGCTGGTCATGCGCAGCGGGCTCTCGGAGTATCGAGAAACGCTCAGCTGATGGCGCAGGACACCGGTGCGCGGCTGGAGCAGCTGGCAATTCGCACCCAGTTCGATGCCATAGCCCCAGTCCGTCGAGGTCCCTGATGCATCCGGCGAGACCGAGCCGAGCATGACGGCGATACTGGGTTCCATGCCCACGCGTTCTTGCGCCTGGGCCGTTGTTCCGGCCAGCGCAAGAGTACCAGCGGCCAACATCGCAAGGGACGTACGTAGCTTGAACATGGGACACCTCCAATGAGTCATTGACAGGAACCGGAAGCCCCGCTGGCGCGTCGAGCCGCCACCGCCCGCAGGAACTTCAGCGCCTACTGATATTAGTGGATCGCCGGCCCCGTCGAAACCGGATCGGGCCACCAGGGAGCGGAATTTTTTCGCGGCCCGATGCATCGAAGGGTGCGGAGCGTGTCTTTGAACCGGGCCGAAGTTGCCCACCACGGGAACATCTGGATATTCCCTCGCTCTAAACATGCGATCCGTCCGGCATGCTTCAACCATGCCTTGGGTCAAGTTAAGCGCAAAAAATTCAAATGATCTACGGAGGTCACTCCATGTCCGATCAACCGAACGCGAACCGTCGAGCCTTTCTCCGCCGCGCCTCCATGGCGGTAGCGGCCGTCCCGCTCGCGAGCCTGACCACCTTCGGTGTTGCCTATGCCAAGCCCAAAGCCGAAGACGGCCACGCCCATGACTACGTGAACAACGCCTCCGACGCGTCCGACCACGACGCCTACGAAGACGGCGCCGTGTGCGAAAACTGCGCCTTCTGGGCGGGCGAAGAGGAAAACGGCTGGGGTGGCTGCCACCACCAGGCCTTCCAGGAAGTGCTGGTCAATGCCGAGGGCTGGTGCGATGCGCATGTCCGAGGCGGCTGATCACCACACCGCCTGAGGGCCCCAGCGAACACCGCCTCCGGGCGGTGTTCGCGTTTGGGGGGCAGTCAATGGACGGCCGCGACTTGCGCACTGGGTCGCAAAAAGGTCAGGCTTGGGCCTAACAGGCTAGGCTTGGGCCTAAGTCGCTCAACTTTCCTTGCCAACTGGACGTTATCGGACGACGGCCTGCCCGTTAAAGGACTACCACGTGCCTTACTCCAGTCGCATACCAGCCTCACCTGCGCGCAAGGCCTCATCCTCCCAATCCGAGTTTCCATCTAGCTAGTGGGCCTTGAATCCACGCCACTGACGCTGCTGTACGCGCTCAACGGGCTCGCGTTCTTCACCCTCGGCATCGTGGCGCTGATGCTGCCGCGCCGCGAACGGTTTGTGCCTTTCGCCGCTCATGTCGGGTGGCTGGTGCCGTTCGGTCTGCTGCACGGGGCCTATGGTTTCCTCAACGCGATCGGCCCGCATCACGAGTTGGGCGTACTCTCCGATCGCTGGTTCATGACCGCCTGGCTGGCGGTCTCCTATCTGCCCCTGCTGGAGTTCGGTCGACGCGCGCTGCTCGACATACGCCCCGGCCTGCACCTGCCGGCCTGGGGCGTGTACGGGAGTCTCGCCATCGGCCTGAGCGCGATACTCCTGGTCGCCGTTGAGCCGGCAACCGGGCTCGCCAATGGTGCCCGCTACCTGATCGGGTTCCCCGGCGCACTCCTCGCAGGGCTCGCATTCCTGCTACACGTTCGTTCCCCGGGGGCACAGCCGGAGATGCAGCGACATATCCCGGCGCTGGGGATCGCAGCCCTCGCGTTTCTGGCCTATGCCGTATTTCTGCCTTTCCCGGCGCAGGTTGATTTCGGCCTCCCCGCATGGCTGCCCACGCAGGGCGATTTCCTGGCCGCGACCGGGGTGCCGATCCAGGCCCTGCGCACCGGCGCCGCGATGCTCTTCACCCTGGCGCTGATCAGCCTCGCGCGCACCATCGGCGCGCAGCACAGCGACGACTTGCTGCGGGTGCTGGAAACGGTCAATGGCTTTGTCTACCGTTGCCGTAACAACCCTCAGTGGGACGTGATCTTCATCGATGGAGGGGTCCGCGAATTAACCGGCTACAACGCCGCGGATTTTTATAGCGGGAAGATCACCCTGGCGAGCTGGGTCCACCCGGAGGATTCCGACTCCATATGGGAGGGCGTGCAGAAGGGACTTCAGCGCGACGGGACTTATCAAATCCAGTACCGCGCCATAGCCAGCGACCAATCCGTGCGCTGGGTCTTCGAACGCGGTGCCGGCGTCTACGACGCACATGGGCGGCTCATCTATCTTCAGGGTCACGTGATCGACGCCCACGAGCTGGTCACCACATCCCGCGAACTCGAACGCCGCAGCGAGGAGCTCGAGGCCTTTCGCAGCACGCTGGACCTGACGCTGGATGGCGTCTTCCTGTTTGACGTGGACAGCCTGCAGTTCATCTATGTCAACCAGGGCGCGATGGACCAGACCGGTCGTACTCGCAACGAATTGCTGCAGCTGCACCCGTACGACATCAAGCCGGAGTTCCCCGAGACCCGTTTTCGCAGCATGCTGGAGCCCCTGCGGCGAGGGGAGCGCGACCAGTTGCTGTTCGAGACCACGCACCAGCACGTCGACGGACACCTGATCCCGGTGCACATCTCGCTACAGCTGGTCGCCCCCCGGGGCGAGCGCCCGCGCTATGTCGCCATCGTGCACGACATCAGCCAGCGCAAGCGCAATGAAGAAGCCCTCCTGGAGGCGCTGGAGAGCCTGGAGACCTCGCGCGACGAGCAGGCGCGGCTGCTGGAACTCACGCGGCGCGAGCAGGGGCGCATGGCCTCGCTGCTCTCGGCCATGAGCATCGGCATCCTGTTCGAGGATCGCCAGGGGTCCATCGAGTACGTGAACCCCGCATTTCGCCGCATGTGGGCGATCGCCGACGAGGTCGATCTGGTCGGACAGCCCTCACGTGCCGTGCTGGAACATTCCACCCATCGCTTTGCCCGGCCCGACCATGCCTCGCGGCATGTACTGCACGTCCTCGACACCCACGAGATCAGCGAACGCTTCGAGGTGGACCTCTATGACGGCCGCATTCTCACGCAGCTGTCCTATCCGGTACACGATGCCGACGAGCGCTCCATTGGCCGACTGTGGCTGTACGAGGACGTCACCCACGAGCGCCAGACCGCCCAGCAGCTGGTCTATCTGGCCGAGCACGACCCGCTCACGGGCCTGTACAACCGCCATCGCTTCCAGCGCCAGCTGGAACAGGCGATCCACACCGCCCGTCGCCGCGGGACCCACCTGGCCCTGATCTATTTCGATCTCGACGAGTTCAAGACCATCAACGACACCTTCGGCCACCGCGCCGGAGACACCGTGCTGGTGCGCGCGGCAGGCGAGATCGCAAGCCTGGTGCGCGAAGAGGAGATCTTTGCCCGCCTGGGCGGCGACGAGTTCGCAATTCTGGTCGACCACGCAGCCGAACGGGAACCTGAAGGACTGGCCGAGCGGGTGGCACGCGCGATCTCCGCAATCCCGTTCCGCTTCCGCGGGCAGAATTACCGCCTGACCGCGAGCATCGGCATCGCCCGCTACCCCGAGCACGGAGACAACGTCGAAGACCTGGTGGCCCATGCCGATGCCGCGATGTACCAGGCCAAGGACTCGGGCAAGAACACCTGGGCGGTATTCGACGCCAGCCGCAACACCGCCGAACGCATGCTCGAGCGGATGAGCTGGAGCCAGCGCATCGGCAAGGCGCTGGAGGGCGGGCAGTTCGAGTTGCACTTCCAGGGGATCTACCACCTGGACAGCGGGGCGCTCAATCACATGGAGGCGCTGGTCCGCATGCGCGACCCGCTGGCACCCGGCGAGGTGGTGATGCCGGGACAATTCATCCCCGTGGCCGAGAAGACCGGGCAGATCGTCGATATCGACCGCTGGGTGATCCGCGAGAGCATCGCACACCTGGCCCGCCAGCCCGAGCTCCCGGGGATCGCGATCAACATCTCCGGGCGCAGTTTTGACGAACCCGGGCTGCCGCAATACATCACCAACGAGCTGAGCCAGCAGGGCGTCGACCCTCGGCGGCTCGTCATAGAACTGACCGAGACCGCGGCCGTCTCCGAGATGCAGGACGCCCAGCGCTTCATCGAGGCGTTGCAGCAGGCCGGCTGTCTTGTCTGCCTGGATGACTTTGGATCGGGCTTCTCCACTTTTGCCTACCTCAAGTACCTGGGCGTCCAGGTGCTCAAGATCGACGGCATGTTCGTGCGCGATCTGCCGAACAACCGCGACAACCAGGCGTTCATCCGCGCGATGGTCGACGTCGCCCGCGTGCTGGACAAGTGGACCGTGGCCGAGTGCGTGGAAGACGGCGACACCCTGGCGATGCTGGCCGACCTGGGGGTCGACATGGTCCAGGGTTACCATCTGAATCGCCCCTCGCCGGGTTTCCCGCCGGACCGGGCCCCGTAGGTGTGCAGCCCGCGGCGCCCCGCATCCTGCTGCTGTCCGCCTACCGTGCGGACAGCCATGCCGCCTGGGCCGACTGGCTGACCCGGCAGTTCTCCGAGTTCGACTGGGAGCGCCGGGAACTGCCAGGCCGCCACTTCCGCTGGCGCATTCGGGGCAACCCAATCTCCTGGCTCGAGACCCTCGGCGACGCCCACCCCGATGCCATCATGGCGACCTCGATGGTCGACCTCGCCACGCTGCGCGGCCTCCACCCGGCGCTCGCGCAAACGCCCGCGCTGTACTACTTCCACGAGAACCAGTTCGCCTACCCGACCCAGGCCGGCCAGAACCCCTCGGTGGATCCGCAGATGGTGCAGCTCTACGGCGCCCTGGCGGCCGACCGCATCGCGTTCAACTCGCGCTACAACCGCGATACCTTTCTCGATGGCGTCGACCGCCTGCTCGGACGCATGCCGGACCAGGTACCCCCGGGTGTGCGCACGACGCTCGCCGAGCGCGGCGAGATCCTGCCCGTACCCATCCAGGCCATCACGAGCACCGACCACACAGAACGTGATCCGAACCTGATCCTGTGGAACCACCGTTGGGAATACGACAAGGCCCCGGAAGTCTTCGTCGAGGCCCTGCGGCAACTGGCCCGCAAGGGGATCGATTTCCGACTGGCCTTGCTCGGCCCTCGGCCCGTCAGTCCCCCGGAGTCCCTCGCCCGACTGCGCGCAGACCTGGCGGACCGCATCGTTGTGGACACCAAGTGCTCGCGCGAGGAATACGAAGAGTGGCTGTGCCGGGCGGGGATCGTGGTCAGCACCGCACGCCACGAGTTTCAGGGCCTTTCGCTACTGGAGGCCGCCCGCGCGGGCGTACTGCCGCTGGTGCCCGATGCCCTGGTATACCCCGAACAGTATCCGACCAGCTGCCGCTACGCCGCCGGTGATACCGAGTCATTGGCCGCCCGCCTGGGCGCATGGCTGAGCGGTGAGCGACCGCCCGTCCCTGATATTGGCGACTGGCATGCCGGCCGACTGGAGCCACAATGGCGGCGTCAGATCGAAGACCTGCTGGAGACCCGGCGGGGCGTCGACTGAGGGAGACGCTGAACGGGGCCGCTCAGGGAAGGAAGTCACCGCGATCAAGGAAGTGCAGCGTTTCCCGGGCCACCGTGGCATCGAACAGCATCCCCGTATGCGAGACCGGCAGCGTCAGGTGACGCGTGACATCCGGACCGCGCGTCTCGTCGACGGCAACGAAGCCATCATGCGGGGGCGGCATCTGCGCGAACAGCGGCGCCGGCCCCAGCGGGCGGCTGCCCGCGATCATCCCGATCTCGCGCCCGCGCAGGATTGGGCTGCCGCCCAGCAGACCGCGGTCCAGCGCCGCCCCCAGCCACCAGCGACCGAGCCGGTTGCGCGCCAGACGCGCGGCCACCCGGCTGCCCGCCAGCGGCGAACCCAGCATCACGATGCGCCCGGGGCGCTGGACCGGGGCCACGGTGAACAGATGGCGCACGATAATGCCGCCGAGGCTGTGGGCCACCAGGTGCACCAGGTCGCCGGGGACTTCCTCGACGAAGGCGGCCAGGGCGCGTGCCGCCTGTTCCGGGGTCTGGTGGCGCGAGGCGTAGTGGAAGCGATGGACCTCCAGCCCGCCCGCGCGCAGCCGGCGTTCCAGCAGCGCCAGCTCCAGGCCCGGCATATGCCAGCCATGGACCGTGACCACGCTGGCGCGCATGCCGGCCATGGTGAACGACCGGCCCGTTGCCTACCCGGCCTGTTGCGTAGCGCTGGCGCGCAGGCGGATGCCCAACTCGCGCAGCTGCTTCTCGCCCACCGGCGCCGGGGCATCGGTCAGCAGGCAGGCGGCCGTCTGGGTCTTGGGGAAGGCCATCACGTCGCGGATGGAGTGGGCGCCGCTCATCAGCATCACCAGGCGATCCAGACCAAAGGCCAGGCCACCATGCGGCGGCGCGCCGAATTCCAGCGCATCCAGCAGGAAGCCGAATTTCTCGCGTGCCTCGTCTTCGCCGATCCCTAGGGCCTCGAACGCGGCCTGCTGCATCTCCGGATTGTGGATACGGATGGAGCCGCCGCCCACCTCGGTGCCGTTGAGCACCATGTCGTAGGCGCGGGACAGGGCTTCGCGCGGGTTGGCGCGCAGCGCGTCCGGGCTGTCCACCGCCGGGGCGGTGAACGGGTGATGAAGGGCGTACAGGCGCTTGTCCCCGTCGTCGTACTCGAACATGGGGAAGTCGACCACCCACAGCGGCTGCCAGCCCGCCTCGACCAGCTCGAGGTCGTGGCCGAGCTTCACGCGCAGCGCACCGATCGCCTCGTTGACCACCGAGGCCTTGTCCGCGCCGAAGAAGATCAGGTCGCCGGCGGCGGCCGCGGTCTTCTCGAGGATCTGCCGGGTCACGTCCTCCGGCAGGAACTTCAGGATCGGCGACTGCAGCCCACCCTCGAGATCCGCCGGGTCGTTAACCTTGATGTAGGCCAGGCCCTTCGCGCCGTAGCGGCCGACGTACTCGGTGTAGACGTCGATCTCCTTGCGCGTGAGCTTCGCCCCGCCCGGCACGCGCAGCGCGGCCACGCGACCCTCGGGGTCGTTCGCCGGGCCGTTGAAGACCTTGAATTCCACCGCCTGCATCACCTCGGTCAGCTCGGTGAACTCCAGCGGGATGCGCAGATCGGGCTTGTCGGAGCCAAAGCGGGCCATCGCCTCGGCGTAGGCCATGCGCGGGAACGGATCCGGCAGCTCCACGCCCTGCACCTCGCGGAACAGGTGGCGGATCAGGCCCTCGGTCACGTCCATCACGTCGGCCTCGTCGACGAAGGCCATCTCCATGTCCAGCTGGGTGAACTCCGGCTGGCGGTCGGCGCGCAGGTCCTCGTCGCGGAAGCAGCGGGTGATCTGGTAGTAGCGGTCCATGCCGGACATCATCAGCAGCTGCTTGAACAGCTGCGGCGACTGCGGCAGGGCGAAGAAGCTGCCGGGATGCGTGCGGCTGGGCACCAGGTAGTCGCGCGCGCCCTCCGGCGTGGCCTTGGTCAGCATCGGGGTCTCGAGATCGAGGAACTCGCGCGTCTCGAGGAAGCGGCGCATGGCGGCCGTCACCTGCGCGCGCAAGCGCAGGCGCTGTTGCATCACCGGGCGACGCAGGTCCATGTAGCGATAGCGCAGGCGGGTGTCCTCGCCGACGTCCTCGTCGTCCAGCGGGAACGGCGGGGTCTTCGCGGCGTTCAGGACCTCCAGCTCCAGGCCCAGGATCTCCACCGCACCGGTGGTCAGATCGGGGTTCTCGGTGCCCTCGGGGCGCCGGCGAACGCGGCCGGTCATACGGATCACGTACTCGCTGCGCAGCTGTTCGGCACGCGCGAAGACCTCTTCACGGTCGGGGTCGAACACCACCTGGACCAGGCCCGCGTGGTCGCGCAGGTCGACGAAGATCACGCCACCGTGGTCACGCCGGCGGTTCACCCAGCCGCAAAGGGTCACCTCCGAGTCGAGTTCGTTCTCGGTGACACGTCCACACAGATGAGTTCGCATTACGCTGTTCCAGCCGAAGGGCACGCCCACGGAGGGCCTGCACGGTTAGTCGGGAAAACGGGGCAAACCTCGCGCCTGCGCCCGCGAAAAGGCCGGAAATCTTACGATTTGCCCTGCTCTCGCGCAACCGGAGCCGGCGCCTCGGTGGGGCTCGACAGCGGCGTGACCACGCCCATGGACATCACGAACTTGAGCCCGTCTTCCACCGTCATGTCGAGCTCGATCGCCTCCTCGCGCGGGACCAGCAGCACAAAGCCCGAGGTGGGGTTGGGCGTGGTGGGGACGAACACAGTGATCACGTCGCGCTCGGTGCGATCCTGCACCTCGCCGGCACCCGTGCCGGTCAGAAAACCCACAGACCACAGTCCCCGTCGCGGGTACTCGATCAACACCACCTTGCGAAAGGCCTGTCCGCCATCGGCCAGCACCGTCTCGGTGAGCTTCTTGACCGCCCCGTAGATCGAGCTCACCAGCGGGATGCGGTGCACGATGGACTCGCCCAGCGAGACCAGCTTGCGGCCGACGATATTGGCCACGATCACGCCGGTCACAAACACGACCACGATGGCGATCACGATCCCGGCACCAGGGATCGAAAAACCAAGCAAGGCCTCCGGCCGCCAGGCCGGCGGCAGGAGGAGGATGGTGAAGTCCAGCAGGTCGACCAGCAGCTTGATGATGAAGCCAGTGACGATCAGCGGCAGCCAGACCAGCAGCCCTGCAATCAGGTAGCGGCGCAGGGAGACCAGCATCGATCAGGTGCCGGTCGCCGCCGCTTTGGGAGTCGCCTCGGACTTGCCGGAAGCCGCCGAATCGCTCTTGCCGGCCCCGCCGCCATCCTTCAGGTTGCGCTTGCCGTCCTTCTTGAAGTCGGTCTCGTACCAGCCGCCCCCCGCCAGGCGAAAGCCCGCGGCGGAGACCTGCTTGGTCAGGGCCTCGGCGCCACACTCGGGGCAGGTGGTGGCCGGCGGATCGGATATCTTCTGCAGGATCTCGGAGATCTCGCCACAATCCTTGCACTGATACTCGTAAATGGGCATGCGTGTATTCCTCAGGCTTCGCGTCCGCACAACGGCCGCAACAAAACGGTTCGAGGCGTATTATGCGGGCGTTTCACGCGAATAAAAGGCTTTCCCCGGCGACAATCCGTGTTTGCGCCGCGCGAGCGCAGCGCCGATCATTCGCCCCATACCCGAATGCACTGCCCGCAAGGACCCGTCATGGCCGAAAAGATCGTGATCATGCTGCTGAACCTGGACCTGGACCGCCCCGGCACGCTGGGGGCCCCGTTCTTCCAGGCCACCGTCGCCGCCGCGATGGATCTGGAAGTCGAGATGTACTTTGCCGCCGGCACGACCCGTCTGCTGCGCCAGGGGGTGGCCGAGAACATCTACCCTGGCGAAGCCAGGGAGAAGTCCGTTTACAGCTTCATGCAGGACGCCCACGAGGCCGGATGTCGCTTCTACGCCTGTGCCGGCGCGATGGACGAAAACGGCCTGACGCTGGATAACGCCGTGCCGGAACTGGACGGGATGCGCGGCGGCGGGGCCTTCATCGGCGAGGTGGTCGAGGACGGCGTGGCCACGCTGACCTACTGAGTCCCCGAGTGAGTGACACCCCCTCCCGCGCGATCCTGATCACCGGCTGCTCCAGCGGCATCGGGCTTTGTACCGCGCGTACGCTG
The DNA here is from genome assembly GCF_000364985.1 of Thioalkalivibrio sp. HL-Eb18. Lineage (NCBI taxonomy): Bacteria > Pseudomonadati > Pseudomonadota > Gammaproteobacteria > Chromatiales > Ectothiorhodospiraceae > Thioalkalivibrio > Thioalkalivibrio sp. HL-Eb18. The sequence continues at coordinate 47,210 of NZ_KB822964.1, read as the reverse complement.
CGCGAACGCGGTTATCGCGTGTTTGCCACCGCAAGGCGGGGCGAGGATGTCTCGCGGCTGAAGAAGGAGGGCTTCGAGGCCCTGCAGCTGGATCTGGACGACTCCGCCAGTATCCACAGCGCGGTGACCGAGATCCTGCACCGGACCGACGGGCACCTCTACGGACTATTCAATAACGGCGCCTACGGCCAGCCCGGCGCGGTGGAGGACCTGAACCGCGCCACCCTGCGCGCCCAGCTGGAAACCAACGTACTCGGCTGGCTGGAGCTGACCAATACGGTGCTGCCCGCGATGCGCCGCGCCGGCGAGGGGCGGATCATCCAGAACTCCTCGGTACTCGGCTTTGCCGCCCTGCGCCTGCGCGGGGCCTACGTGACCTCGAAGTTCGCGATCGAGGGCATGACCGACACCCTGCGCCAGGAACTGCACGGCACGGGCATCCACGTGAGCCTGGTCGAGCCGGGCCCGATCCGCAGTGCCTTCCGCGCCAACGCGCTGAAGGCCTTCCGTCGCCACATTCACCGCGAACACAGCCCCTGGGCCGAAACCTACCGCGCCGCCGAGGCGCGCATGGCCAACGCCGAGTCGGACGCCCCGTTTACCCTCGGGCCGGAGGCCGTCGCTCGTTGCGTGGTGCATGCGCTGGAGGCCCGCCGTCCGCGGGTGCGCTACCGCGTCACCTTCCCGACCAAGCTGTTCGCCTTCCTGAAGTGGCTGCTGCCGGCACGCGCGATGGACGCCGTGCTGCGCGGGGTATCGCGCGGGGAGAACCGCTGATGACCGCGCGGGCGGGCGCCGCATGAATCTGATCTTTCTCGCCCTGATCGTGATCGCCGTGGCCACGGCCGCGATCCGCGAGTTCCAGTCCACTGATCCCGACGAACAGCCGATGCAGGCCCTGTCCGAAGGCGCGATCGATGCCGCCGGCTCGGCGGTCGAGCTGGCACTGGGGCTGGTCGGGGTCATGGCGCTGTTCCTCGGGCTGATGAAGATCGCCGAGGCCGGCGGCCTGCTGACCGTACTGGCGCGCCTGCTGCGCCCGCTGATGGTGCGCCTGTTCCCGTCGGTCCCCCCGGAACACCCGGCGATGGGGGCGATGATCCTGAACTTCTCCGCCAACATTCTGGGGCTGGGCAACGCCGCGACCCCGTTCGGCATCCGCGCGATGCAGGAACTGGAGAAGCTGAACCCGCACCCGGGCACCGCCACCAATGCGATGGCGCTGTTCCTGGCAATCAACACCTCCAGCATCACACTGCTGCCCACCGGGGTGATCGCGCTGCGCGCCTCGCTCGGCTCCGAGGCCCCGGCCGCGATCCTGCCGACCACCTTGTTTGCCACGCTGTTCGCGACCATCGCCGGCATCACCAGCGCCCTGATCCTGCAGCGCTACTTCCGCAGTCCGCCCCCCACCCGCTCGATCGACGCGGATGCCGCCTCCGGCTCCGACGAGCTGGAAGACACGATCCGGGAAGCGAGCCAGGACAGCGCCGAACCGGCGACAGCCGAAAACCGCGAACAGGACAGCGACCCGTCCGATCGACAGCCGATGAACATCGAGGTCCCCGCCGAAGGCTATCCGGCCTGGGTCTCGGTTCTGGTCCTGCTGGGAGTGCTGGCGATCATCCCGCTGACGATCGTGTACGGCCAGGCGATCGCCCCCTGGATCATCCCGGGGCTGGTGGTCGGCTTCCTGTCCTACGGCGTGATCCGCGGCGTGCCGGTCTACGAGGTCTTCGTTGAAGGGGCCAAGGAAGGCTTCAACGTGGCCCTGCGTATCATCCCCTATCTGGTGGCGATCCTGGTCGCCGTGGGGATGCTGCGCGAGAGCGGGGCTTTAGGCATGTTCGTCGGACTGGTCGGGCCGCTGACGACCCCGTTCGGCCTGCCGGCCGAGGCCCTGCCGATGGCGCTGCTGCGCCCGCTGTCCGGCTCCGGCGCCTACGGCATCATGGCCGGCATCATGCAGGACCCGGCCACCGGCCCGGACACCCATGTCGGCATCCTGGTCTCCACCCTGCAGGGCTCGACCGAGACCACCTTCTACGTGCTCGCCGTGTACTTCGGCGCGATCGGCGTCAAGCGCGTGCGCCACACCCTGGCCGCCGCGCTGAGCGCCGACGCCGTCGCGGTGATCGCAGCCGTGACCATCGTGGCCATCCTGTACCTGTAACGGGTCTCCCGCGTGGCGCGGTCAGTTGGGCGGTCCACCGGGATTGATGTCCTTGTCCTTCACGATGAAGTAGACGCCGATAGCCGCCAGTGCCATCCACAGGACCAGGGCCACCACGCCCAGGATCTCCCACAGGGTGACAAAGAAGAACAGCATCAGCGCGGCCGCGCCGAGGAAGATATTGCCGATTACGAAGTTCGAGGGACGGCGGGATCCGTTGTCGGACATCAGGGGACTCCGGGCCTGCGCGGCAGGCGATTACTGCTTCTTGTAGGGGGCGAAGTCGAACTGCCCGGCGGTCATGTCGTCCCAGAGGTCGCTCTGGAGCACGGCCAGCAGCTTGAACAGCCTGCGTAGCTCCGGGTCGTCCATGAAGCGCTGGTCCTCGCTGGACTTAAGGGCCTCGACCAGCGTCGCGCATTGCTCGCGGCTGATCCCGAGGACGTTCAGGCCCTCTTCTCCCATCTCGACATCCATCGGGTAACTCCGGTTAGGTCAAAGCGGCGATTGTAGCGGCTCGCGCGCCGGCAGCGAAAACGCCGGGTCCGGACTCCGGCATTGCGCCCGCGGGCGCAATGCCGGGTTTGGCGTTATGCCGCTTGGGCGCGGATCAGCTCGACCCGGTTGCGCACGTACAGGTAGTACAGCACCGGGATGATCACCAGCGTCAGCAGGGTGGAGACGAACACGCCAAAGATCAGCGAGATCGCCAGGCCCGAGAAGATCGGGTCATCCAGGATGAACCCGGCGCCGACCATCGCCGCCAGTCCGGTCAGGATGATCGGCTTGGCGCGCACGGCCCCGGCATGCACCACCGCCTCGATCACGTCCACGCCGCGGCGGATCTCGTCGTTGATGAAGTCCACCAGCAGGATCGAGTTGCGCACGATGATCCCGGCCAGCGCGATCATCCCGATCATCGAGGTCGCGGTGAACTTGGCGTCCATGAAGAACGCATCCATGAACGCATGTCCCGGCATCACCCCGATCACGGTCAGCGGGATCGGGGCCATGATGATGAGCGGCACCATGTACGAGCGGAACTGCGCAACCACCAGCAGGTAGATCAGGATCAGGCCCACCGAGTAGGCAATACCCATGTCGCGGAAGGTCTCGTAGGTGACCTGCCATTCGCCGTCCCACTTCAGGGAGAAGTTGTACGGGTTGTCCGGCTGGCTGATGAACAGCTGCTCCAACGGCTCGTCATAGGCCATCGGCCGATCGCGCAGGCCAAAGAACATGTCGAACATGCCGTACAGCGGGCTGTCCAGCCCCCCGGCCAGGTCGCCGACCACATAGACGACCGGCAGCAGGTTCTTGTGGTGAATCGAGTGTTCAAGGGTGGAGTCGACCACATTCACCACCTCGGACAGCGGCACCAGCGCACCGTCACGCGAGCGCACCTTGAGCCCCAGCACCGGTTCCAGGCTGCCCTTCTCTGTCTGATCAAACTCGAGCCGCACGGGAACTGCGTACTTCACGTTGGAGCCGTACAGATAAGTGACGTCCTCGCCGGACAGTGCGGTCTCGATCGCCTGCACCACCGCCTGCTGCGACACGCCCAGCCGTGCGGCGCGCTCGCGATCCACCTGCAGGATCTTCTTCGGCCCCGGATATTCCACCGAATCGTCGATGTCGGTGATGCCATCGGTGTTCTCGAACACCTCGCGCACCTTCTTTGCAATCTCGATCTGACCGTTGTAGTCCGGGCCGTAGATCTCGGCGACGATCGGCGACATCACCGGCGGCCCCGGCGGCACCTCGACCACCTTCACCGCCGCGCCATGGCAATCGGCGATCGCGTTGATCCCCTCGCGCACGCCCAGGGCGATCTCGTGGCTCTTGCGCGAACGGTCGGAGGCGTGGGTCAGGTTGACCTGGATATCACCGACATGGCTGCCCTCGCGCAGGTAGTACTGCCGCACCAGACCGTTGAAGTTGATCGGCGCGGCCGTCCCCGCGTAGGTCTGCACGTTGTCGACCTCGGGCACGGTCTTCAGGTAATCCGCCATCTCGGACAGCACCATCGAGGTGCGTTCCAGGCTGGTGCCCTCGGGCATGTCCAGCACCACCTGGAACTCCGACTTGTCGTCGAACGGCAGCATCTTCATGACCACCAGCTGGAAGTAGGCCAGCGACACCGAGCCGAGGATCAGCAGCAGGGTGCCGACCCACAGGGCCAGGCGATTGCCCTTCTTGCGCCCGGAGGTGCCGAGAAACGGCCGTAGCAGGGTGTTGAAGATCTTCATCAGCCCGGCCGAGGCGCTCTCGCCCTCTGCACCGTGGCCACCACCGCCCGTCGGGGCGACGTGCGCGTGCTGTTCGGCCTGCCGGCGCAGGACCTTGTAGGTCAGCCAGGGCGTAACCACGTAGGCCACGGCCAGCGAGATGATCATCCCCATCGAGGCGTTGATGGGGATCGGGCTCATGTACGGCCCCATCAGGCCGGTGACGAAGGCCATCGGCAACAGCGCCGCGATCACGGTGAACGTCGCAAGGATCGTCGGTCCGCCGACCTCGTCCACGGCATAGGGAATCGCCTCGAGCAGCTTCTTGCGGCCCTGGACCATGTGCCGGTGGATGTTCTCCACCACCACGATCGCATCATCCACCAGAATCCCGATGGAGAAGATCAGCGCAAACAGCGACACCCGGTTGAGCGTAAAGCCGTAGGCCCAGGAGGCGAACAGCGTAATCGCCAGGGTAATCACCACGGCCACGCCGACGATGAAGGCCTCGCGCCAGCCGAGTGCGATCCAGACCAGAATGACCACCGAGGCGGTCGCCAGAATGAGCTTCTGGATCAGGGTGTTGGCCTTGTCGTCGGCGGTCGCGCCGTAGTTGCGGGTGATGGTGGTCTCGATGCCGTCCGGGATATAGGTCCCGCGCAACTGCTCCAGCCGCTCGATCAGGGCATCGGCGATATCCGGGGCATTGGTGCCCGGCTGCTTGGCAATCGCGACCGTGACCGCGGGATGACTCTCACCGACGCGCGCGCGATCCCCGGCCGCCGCGCCATGCGCGAAGCGCACATGTTCGGTCGCATAGGCCGGCCCCTGAACAACCTCGGCGACGTCCTCCAGATAGATCGGTCGCCCGTCGTGCATCCCGACCACCAGCCCGGCGAACGCCTCGGGCTCGGTGATGAAGTCGCCGGCCTGGACCAGGATCTCCTGATCGTCCTCGTACAGGCGTCCGGCATCGCGCGAGAAATTGGACGCCTGGAGGCTGTCGCGCAGATCGTCCACCGACAGATTGTAGGCCGCCAGGGTCTCCGGCTTGAAGCGCACGTGGACCACATGATCCGGGCCGCCGACGGTATAGATGTCCCGTGTGCCGGGCACGCGCTTGAGCTCGGACTCCAGCGCATGCGCTACCCGCAGGAGGTCGTGCCCGCCGCGATTCTCGTCCTCGGTCCACAGGGTGACGTTGACGATCGGGACATCATCGATGCCCATCGGCTTGATGATCGGCTCGCCCACCCCCAGCCCCGGCGGCAGCCAGTCCTGATTGGAGAACACCTGGTTGTACAGGCGTACCAGCGCCGCCGTGCGATCCTCGCCGACTTCGAACTGGATCGTGATCTGCGCCATGTTGGGGCGCGACGTGGAATAGATGTCGTCGATGCCCTCGATCTCCGAGAGCACCTGCTCGGCGGGCGTCGCCACCAGCTGCGCCACCTCCTGTGCGCTCGCCCCGGGGAACGGGATGAACACGTCGGCCATCGTCACGTTGATCTGTGGCTCTTCCTCGCGCGGGGTCACGAGGATCGCGAACAGCCCCAGCAGCAGCCCCAGAAGGGCCAGCAGCGGTGTGATCTGGGTCGTCAGGAAGGCCTGGGCGATGCGCCCGGAGATCCCCATGCGGCCGGATGCCGCCTCCGTGCTCGCTTCACTCATCGGCGCCCACCTGCTGGTGTTCCTTCAGGTAGATCGCTGCGTGTACCGGGTCCAGCGCCACGCGCTCGCCCTCGCCCAGGCCACCGAGGATCTCGATGTAGCCGTCGTATGTGCGCCCCACACGGACCTGACGAAAGCGCACGCGGTCCTCGTCATCGATCACGTAGACCGCGGTGACCTCGCTGCGATACACGACGGCCTCGCGCGGCACGGTCAGGCGTTCGACCTCGTTCAGGAAGAACGCGGTTTTCACGAACATGCCGGGAAACAGGCCCAGATCCTCCTGCTCCGGCAGGTTCACGCGGATACGGAAGGTCGAGCTGGCCGGATCGGCATAGGGGAAAATAGTCAGGCTCTCGGCCGCGAGGCGCCGGTCGTCATTCAGCAGCACCTCGGCCTCGCGGCGCTCGCGCACCGCATGGATCAGCCGCTGCGGCACGTCCACCTCCACTCGCAGCCGATCCAGGCTGATACCGGACAGCAGGGGCGAGCCCGGGCTGACCGATTCACCCACCTCGACATGGCGTTCAGTGACAATCCCGGAGTACGGGGCAAACACCTCGGTATAGCCGAGCTGCTCGCGGGCCTCCTCGACCCGCCCCTCGGCGGAGCGCAGACGCGCCCGGGCTGACTGCAGCTCGGCCTCGGCCCGTTCGAACTCCGAGCGCGAGACGACGCCCCGGTCGAAGACATCCTGGATGCGGTTGAACTCCGAGCGGGCCTCGTTGAAGCGGGCGCGCGCCTCGGCCAGATCCCCTTCGGCCTGACTCACCCGCGCCTGCTGCTCGGAGTCGCTGACCCGCAGCAACAATTCATCGGCCTCGACGAAATCATCGACATCGACATAGATCTCGCGGATGCGCCCGGAGGTCTGCGCCGAGATCGTGGAGCGCTGCACGGCCTCGACCCGACCATCCAGAATGCGCTCCTGCGCAAGCGTCTGGCGCTCGGCGGTTGCGGTCTCGAACGGGAACTCGGCCTGGGCGGAGAACGGCAACAGCAACAGACCCCAGAGGGCCGTGGGCATCCACTTCTGTGTCATCGGCTTGTGTTCCTTGCGTACGATCGGGCCTGCCGGCCGACATATATTAGAGTTTTCTAATTTATACGCCGATTGCGCGCCGACGGCAACGCCGCCGCCGGAAATCCCTCGGCGTGAGTATAGCTATTCCGTCCGGAGGCGCAGCGCACACTGCACGGCCCGCCCACTGGCCGTATCATGTGGCGCCACAAGCCAACCCAAGGGGAGCCAAGATGCCGCTGTTGCGAGTCGAGACCAACGCCGCCCTGCCCGACGATGCCGCGGGCCTGTGCCAGCGCCTGTCCACGCAGGTCGCCGACTGGCTGGGCAAGCCCGAGGGCTACGTGATGGTCGCCTGCACGCACAACCCGGCGATGTGCTTCGCGGGCAGTACCGACCCGCTCGCCTACTGCGAGCTGAAGAGTATCGGCCTGCCCGAGGGCCTGACCCGCGAACTGTCGCGTCAGCTCTGCGACGTCCTGCAGGGCGAACTGAATCTGGACCCGGCGCGCGTCTATATCGAATTCGCGGATGCCCCGCGCCATTTCTGGGGCACGAACAGCACCACCTTCTGATTTCCCGGCCCGGCCGGACCCGACCCCTTCACCGCAACCCAACAAGGCACTGCCCCGATGCGCGTCTCGCAATTTCCGCTGAACACCCTGAAGGAAACCCCGGCCGACGCCGAGATCATCTCCCACCAGCTGATGCTGCGCGCCGGTTACGTGCGACGCCTCGCGGCCGGCCTGTACACCTGGCTTCCGCTGGGGCTGCGTGTACTGCGCCGGGTGGAAAACATCGTGCGCGAGGAAATGAACCGTGCCGGCGCCCTGGAGGTGCTGATGCCCGCGGTGCAGCCCGCCGAGCTGTGGCAGGAATCCGGGCGCTGGGACTTCTACGGGGCCGAGCTGCTGCGACTAAAGGATCGCCACGAGCGCGACTTCTGCTTCGGGCCAACGCACGAGGAGGTCATTACCGATCTGGTGCGCCGCGAGATCCGCAGCTATCGCCAGCTACCGGTGAACTACTACCAGATCCAGACCAAGTTCCGGGACGAGCGCCGCCCGCGTTTCGGCATCATGCGCGCCCGCGAATTCCTGATGAAGGACGCCTACTCCTTCCACCTCGACGCCGATTCGCTGAGCCGGACCTACCAGCAGATGCACGATGCCTACTGCCGTATCTTCGAGCGCTGCGGCCTCGATTTCCGCGCGGTGGAGGCCGACACCGGCGCGATCGGCGGCAATGCCTCGCACGAGTTCCACGTCCTCGCCAGTTCCGGCGAAGACGCCATCGCCTTCTCCCCGGGTGGCTATGCGGCCAACGTCGAGCTGGCCATGTGCCCGCAGCCGGCGCAGGCCCCGCCACCCAGCGGTGAAATGGAAAAGATCGCTACCCCCGGGGTGCATACGATCGAGGACCTGGCGAACTTCCTCGACATCCCGACCGCGCAGACCGTCAAGACCCTGGTGGTCGCCGCCTCCGAGGCGGTCGATGCCGACCTGGTCGCCCTCATCCTGCGCGGTGACCATGAACTCAATGCCGTGAAGGCGGAAAAGCATCCGTGGATCGCCGAGCCGCTGCGCATGGCCGAGGCGGCCGAAATCCGGGCGGCCTTCGGTGCCGATCCCGGTTCGCTGGGGCCGGTCGGCAGCCCGATCCCGGTCCTGGCCGACCATTCGGTGCTCGGCATGTCCGACATGGTGGTCGGGGCCAACGAGAACGGCCATCACCTGAAACAGGTGAACTGGGAGCGTGATCTGCCGCGGCCGGAGAGCAGCGACCTGCGCAACATCACCGAGGGCGAACCCGCCCCGGACGGCTCCGGCCCGATCGAGATTCGCCGCGGCATCGAGGTCGGCCACATCTTCCAGCTCGGCGACAAGTACAGCCAGGCACTGGGCGCCCGCGTACTGGACGAGGACGGCCGCGAACAGGTGGTGACCATGGGCTGCTACGGTATCGGCGTCTCGCGCGTGGTGGCCGCCGCGATCGAACAGAACTCCGACGAGCGCGGCATCTGCTGGCCCACCGCCATTGCGCCCTTCGACATCGCCCTGTGCCCGATCGGCGCGAAGAAGTCCCAGCGCGTGCGCGAGGCCGCGGAAAAACTGCACGACGAACTCGAGGCCGCCGGCTTCCAGGTCCTGCTGGACGATCGCGAACAGCGCCCCGGGGTGATGTTCGCCGACATGGAGCTGATCGGCATCCCGCACCGCCTGGTCATCGGCGAGCGCGGTCTGGACGCCGGCGAACTCGAGTACCAGGCGCGCACCGCCAGCGAGGCCGAACACCTGCCGATGGACGGCCTGCTCGACGCCCTGCGCGAACGTCTGCAGGGCTGAACCCGGGGCGACCCAGATGGAGGAGGTCGCCTTTACCCTGGAGATGGGGATCGTGTTCGGCCTGCTGGGGCTGACGATCCTGCTGTTCGTCACCGAGGTCGTCCGGATCGACCTCGCGGCGCTCGGCGTGCTGTTCCTGCTGGGCATGGTGGCACTGATCCCCGGTGTGGCCCCGATCGTCGAGGGCGAAGCGCTGTTCTCGGGCTTCGCCTCCAATGCGGTGATCGCGATCATCGCGGTGATGATCATTGGCACGGGGCTGGACCGTTCCGGCATCATGAACCGCCTGGCGGATCTGATCCTGCGCTTCGGCGGGGGCACCGAACGCCGGGTGATGGCCACGACCTCCGGTGCGGTGGGCATCGTCACCAGCTTCATGCAGAACATCGGCGCGGCCGCACTGTTCATGCCGGTGATCAACCGCATTGGGGCCGCCGCGCGCATCCCGCGCTCGCGCCTGCTGATGCCGATGGGCTTCGCCGCGATCGTCGGCGGCACCCTGACGCTGGTCGCCTCCAGTCCGCTGATCCTGCTCAACGACCTGATGCCCGCACACCTGGACGACTTCGGGCTGTTCGACGTAACCCCGATCGGGCTGGCCCTGCTGGCGACCCTGATTGCCTATTTTGCGATCCTCGGGCACTGGGTCCTGCCGGCGCGCGTACCACGCGACGAGGATCCGGACGAGAGCCGGGTGCAGACCACCTCGGCCTGGTTCCGCGATGTCTACGGCATGGATTTCGGTGTACGCGAGGCGCGCCTGGGTGACGACAGCGCGCTGACCGGGATGCGCGTCGGCGACTTCGAGGCCGCCTTCGGGGTGCATGTGGTCGGGGTGACCACTGGCGACGAGACCCGCATCGAGCCCAACCGCGACATCGAGCTGGAGCGCGGTGCGCATCTGGCCATCCTCGGCCCGGTCACCACCATCGAAAACACCTGTGATCACACCGGCACGATCCTCAAGGACGAACTGGACGTGTTCGCCCGCGCCCTGTCGGCCCGCCACGGCGGGATTGCCGAAGTGATCATTCCACCCGGCTCCGACCTGATCGGACAGACCGTGCGCGACAGGGGCATGCGCCGCACCTACGGCATCTCGGTATTGCGTATCCAGCGCGGAGACGACCTGATCATCGACGAGGTCCCGGACACCCCGCTCAAGGCCGGCGACACCCTGGTGGTGCATACCCCGTGGGAGAACCTGCAGGCGCTGGAGGACGACCGCGACTTCGTCGTCGTCACCAGCCGCTACCCGCGCCGGCGGCGGGAGGAACCCGCGACTCACCGGCCGCTGGCCGCGCTCGGCTCGCTGGCACTGGGTCTGGGACTGGTGCTGTTCACCGACCTGCCACTGGCACTGGCGTTGCTGGGCGGCGCGCTGGGGATGGTCTTCACCGGCGTGATCGCCATGGACGAGGCCTACCGCGGTATCAGCTGGAAGACGGTATTCCTGCTCGCCTCGCTGATCCCGCTGGGCCTCGCGGTGGAAAATTCCGGGGCCGGCGAGTGGATCGCGACCAATGGCATGGCGCAACTGGAGGATATGCCGGTCTGGGTACTGCAGATCGCGGTGTTTCTGCTGACCACCTTCTTCACGCTGGTGATGTCGAACGTGGGCGCCACCGTGCTGCTGGTCCCGCTGGCCGTCAGCTTCGCCAGTGTCGCCCAGGGAGCCGGCATCGACGCCGACCCTCGGGTATTCGCGCTGATCGTCGCCATCGCCGCTTCCAATTCCTTCCTGCTGCCCACCCACCAGGTGAACGCCCTGATCATGGACCCGGGCGGCTATCGCGTGGCCGACTACCTCCGCGCCGGCGCGCTGATGACCCTGCTGTTCATGGTCGTCTCGCTGATGGTGATCAACCTGATCTTCTGATCACGTCCGTCCGCTCCCTTGGGCAACCCTCAGGGCGTCGTCGCGCGCCAGCGGCAGGCCCCGCCCGCGGCCTCGTCCAGCGTGCGCAGCAAGGCCTCGTGCGCGGCCTGTTCGTCGGCATCGGGCTCGATCACCGGCAGGGGCTTGCCGGAGCGCTGCGCGCGTACCGGAGCGCCGGACTCGGCTCCGCCCTCGCCCCCGGCGTCCAGCCCAAGGGCTACCTGTCCACCGGTCATCGCCAGGTAGACGTCCGCCAGCAGCTCGGCATCCAGCAGCGCGCCGTGCAGCGTGCGCCCGGAGGCATCGATCTCGTAGCGCTTGCACAGTGCGTCCAGCGAGTTGCGCGTGCCCGGGTGCATGCGTCGCGCCATGACCAGCGAATCCAGCACGGTGCAGGCCTCTGCGAGCTCCGTCACCGGCGCGGCCGCACCCAGCAGGCGCAGCTCGTGATTGATGAAGCCGACATCAAACGGGGCATTGTGGATGATCAACTCGGCCCCGCGCACAAACTCGATGAACTCGCCAACCACATCGGCAAAACGCGGCTTGTCGGCGAGGAATTCGTTGGTAATCCCGTGGACCTCGATCGCCCCGGCATCGATCTCGCGATCCGGCTGCAGGTACTCGTGCAGCTTGCGCCCGGTCGGGCGCCGGTTGTCCAGCTCCAGGCAGCCGATCTCGATGATGCGGTGCCCCTCGGCCGGCTCCAGGCCGGTGGTCTCGGTATCCAGCACGATCTGTCGCATTTCAGTTCTCCGTCGGCTGTCCGGCCAGAGGAAACGCCGATTTATCGGCGTTTCCTTGCGGCACATGGACGTGTCGCCGGAATCGACCACCGCAGGTGGCTGATTCCGAAGCAAGCTGCAAATCGCATTTGCGACGCAGCGTGCGCTGAGAAAGCCAGGATGGCTTTATTCAGCGCTTCCCAAGAGGGCGTCGATCCCCGCATTGGCCAGCTGATCCGCGCGCTCGTTCTCCGGGTGACCACTGTGCCCGCGCACCCAGTACCATTCGATGTCGTGGCGCGCGGCCTGGGCATCCAGCGCCTCCCAGAGGTCGCGGTTCTTCACTGGGGAGCCGCTGGCGGATTTCCAGTTGCGGCGTTTCCAGCCGGGCAGCCATTCCGTCACGCCCTGCTTCACGTATTTCGAATCCGTGACCAGTTCCACCGTGCAGGGGCGCTTGAGCGTCTCCAGCGCGCGGATCGCGGCCGTCAACTCCATGCGGTTGTTGGTAGTCTCGGCCTCTGCCCCGTACAGCTCCCGCTCGGTGCCCTGGTACCGCAGGATTGCGCCCCAGCCACCAGGGCCCGGATTGCCACGACAGGCGCCGTCGGTATAGATGTACACGCGTTCGTCAGCCATGCGCTCGGCGGGCTCCGGAATGAGAGGAGCGCGAGGATACCAGCCCGGGCCGCAGGCGGGGACCCGGGCTGGCGAAGCGATACTGCGGGGCCGGGCGCAAGGGTAGATCCACCCGTTTGTGGGCAACGGTCAGGATCACGCTGGCCAGCGGGGGCAGCCCCCGGCGAGTCCAGGCGTCCACCGGGGCCAGCCGCTGCTGCCAGGCCTCGGACAGACCGGGAGGCAGCAGACTGAGACTCCACTGCTCCAGCACCTCCAGGTCGGCGGACTCCATGAACTCGCGGTACTGGCGCCGCCGGAGCCCCTCGGGCAGCGGCGAGACGCGTACCCCGCCCTGATCGCCCAGCTGCAGGCGGTTGCCCTCGAGCATGAAGACCATGCCCTCCGGCTCCAGCACCCGGGCGGCCTCGGCGACCACTGCGGCCGGCAGGTCACTGTAGGCACAGGGATGGGCCAGCACGATGCGGCGCGCACAGTCCGATTCCAGCGGCCAGAATTCCGGCTCCATCAACAGGCCCGGCCGCGTGGAGTCCATGCGCACGATCGGGCCGCCCAGGGTATCGGAATCCTCGAGCATCGGGACCGGGGAGAGCTCGATCGCGACCTCCCCGGGGGTGGCTGCTGCGTGCTGTCGAATCCGTTGCAAAAGCCGCTCGCGAACCCGCCGACCCTGCGGCTTCTCGTACCAGTGAGAAAGCCAACGCAGAAAAGGGTCTTGGTGATACTCGGAGTGTGGTTTATCCTTCAGCGCCATGATGATCCGACCCCGCTCCCGACTGCCTCTTGGCATTATCCTGGGCCTGGCGACCCTGCTGGCCTCTGCCTGTAGCCTACACGACTCCGAACGCGCACTGGATACCTCCCAGGTCGACAAGCCTGTGGTGGAGGGGCCGACCCAGGCCGACGTCCAGGCCGCCATGGAGCGCCAGGCCCGCGAGGCCGCCGACCAGGCCGCGGAGACCGACGACCTGTGGGAACGCACCCGCCTGGGGTTCGGCTTTACCGATGACCTGCACCACGAGCGCGTGGAACAATACATCGAGCATTACCGCGCCAACCCGCGCATCATCCAGCTCTCCACCGAGCGCGCCGAGCCGTTTGCGTACTTCATCCTCTCGGAGATCGAACAGCGCGACATGCCGACCGAGCTGCTGTTGCTGCCGATCGTGGAGAGTGGCTTTGCCGCCGAAGCGGCCTCCAGCGGTCGTGCCGCCGGCATCTGGCAGTTCATCCCGGCGACCGGCGACCATTTCGACCTGACGCGCGACCACTGGTACGACGGGCGCCGCGATGTCTACCAGTCCACCCTCGCCGCGCTGGACTACCTGGAGGCCCTGTATCAGCGCTTCGATGACTGGTACCTGGCCCTGGCCGCCTACAACTTCGGCCAGGGCAACGTGACGCGGGCAATGGAGCGCAACGCGGCGCGTGGGGAGCCGACCGACTACTGGAGCCTCGAGCTCTCGGCCGAGGCGACCGCCTACGTGCCCCGTCTCCTGGCCCTGCGCGAGCTGTTTCTGGAGCCCGACGAACACGGGACACAGATTACCCCGATCGCCAATGAACCGGCGCTGGAGCGGATCGAGCCCGGTCGCCAGGCCGATCTCGCCTTGATCGCCGAGATGATCGGGCTCGAGGCGGATGACCTGAAGCGCCTGAATCCGGGCTATCAGCGCCACGCCACCCATCCGTCGCATGCCCAGCACCTGTTCATCCCGCACGATGCGGCCGAGACCCTGGAAGTCGCGCTGGCCGAACACGGCGACGATCCGCTGATCCGCTTCCGCGAATACACCGTGGCCCGGGGTGACAACCTCGGCTCCATCGCCCAGCGGGCCGGCACCCGCGTGGCCGTACTGCGCGAAATGAACGGTCTCAATGGCGACAACATCCGCGCCGGACAGACACTGAAACTGCCGGTGACCGGACAGGAAGACGCCGAGATCCAGGTCGCGGCCGCGGCCGAGTCGGGCGAACTCGACACCTACGAGATCCAGGAAGGCGACAGCCTGTGGACGATCAGCGAGCGTACGGGCATGACCATCAGCGAGCTGCGCGCGGCGAACGAACTGGAGCGCGATGCCATCCTGCGTCCGGGCGATACGTTGCAGGTCACCCAGGCGGGTTCAGGAAGTTCTTCGGATAACGGCCGCAGCGTCGCCTACGAGGTGCAGCCCGGGGATTCCCTGTCCAGCATCGCCCGCCAATTCCAGGTCTCGGTCAGTGACCTGCGCCGCTGGAACTCGCTCAATGGCGACGGCATCCGTGCGGGGGAAACCCTGACGCTCTACGTGGCCGAGGCCGACGAAGAGGCCATTGCGCGGGCCCGCGACGCCTGACTCGCCGGCGCGCGCGGCCCCTGATGCCGCGAGCCCGCCCGGGTACCTACTGCCCCACCGCGGTCGATGAGGGCTCGTCGAACACGATCTCGATCTGCTCCGGATTCAGGCCGGCATCACTCACCAGTTGCTGGAAGCGCCGTTGCGGCAGGCTCAGGCGCAACTGGATCTGACCGTCAGCGGTGGTCTGCTCCGCCTCCACGGCCTTCTCCTCGTAGAGCTGGGCGCGCAACCGGCCGGCACTGGCCGGCAGTTCCACCCAGCCCCGCATCATCGACTCGGTAAAGGTCTCGGCCAGGTGCTCTTCCAGCGTAGCGATACCCTCGCCCGTATACGCGGACACCCAGAAGACATCATCGCCGGAACCGAAGCGGGCCTCGGCGGCATCCGGGGTCGACTCCAGCCGGTCAATTTTGTTGTAGACCCGCCAGCACGGGACATCCTGCGCACCGATCTCCTCCAGCACCGCCTCGACCTGGCGGATGCGCGCCTCGCGCTCGGGGTCGGCGGCGTCGATCACGTGCAGCAGCAGCGCGGCCTCGCGGGTCTCGGTCAGGGTCGCTTTAAAGGCCGCCACCAGTTCGTGCGGCAGGTCGCGCACGAAGCCGACGGTGTCCGCCAGGATCAACGACTGGTGCGGGGCCAGGTCCAGCCGCCGCAGGGTCGGGTCCAGGGTCGCGAACAGCTGATCCGCCTCGTACACGTCGGAGTGGGTCAGGCGGTTGAACAGCGTGGACTTGCCGGCGTTGGTATAGCCCACCAGGGACACGGTCGGGATCTCGTTGCGCAGGCGCGCCTGACGGCCCTGCTCGCGGGTGCGCTCGACCTTCTCCAGGCGCCGTTCGATGTGCTTGATACGCGCGGCCAGCAAGCGGCGGTCGGTTTCGAGCTGGGTTTCCCCCGGCCCGCGCAGGCCAATGCCGCCCTTCTGCCGTTCCAGGTGAGTCCAGCCACGCACCAGTCGCGTGGCCATGTGACGCAACTGGGCCAGCTCGACCTGCAGCTTGCCCTCGTGTGAACGCGCACGCTGGGCGAAGATGTCGAGGATCAGCCCCGCACGGTCCAGCACCCGGCACTGCAGGTGACGTTCGAGGTTGCGTTCCTGGCTGGGCGAGAGGGCATGGTTGAAAATCACCACATCGGCGCCATGGGCCTCGACCGCGGCACGAATCTCGTCGGCCTTGCCGGCCCCTACGAACAGGCGGGGGTGCGGGCGGTCACGGGAACCCCGCACGAGTTCCAACACATCCGCGCCGGCGGAGCGGACCAGCTCGTCGAATTCCTGGACCTGGGCCTCGATGTCGGGGTTTTCGCCGATGGCCAGCGCCACCAGCACGGCGCGATCGCCGGCGCTATCGGGACGCTCAAACAAAAAAGACGAACCTCCCGCGCATGCTCAAGCCTCCGCCTCGGCGGTGGCGGCCTCTTCGCCCTCGGTATTCATGCGCACCTGGCGGGACGGGACAATGGTCGAGATCGCATGCTTGTACACCATCTGCGAAACGGTGCTTCGCAGCAGCACCACGAACTGATCGAAGGACTCGATCTGCCCCTGCAGCTTGATGCCGTTGACCAGATAGATCGAGACCGGCACTCGGTCCCGACGCAGCGCGTTCAGGAAGGGTTCCTGCAGCATTTGCCCTTTGGCCATCAGTGCGTTCCTTGGTTGTTATTCTTCAGCTCGCCACACGCCAAAAGCTCCTCCACCAAGCCCTGGCGGCGCCCTCTCAGAGAGTAGCACATCGCTACTGGAAGTCTGCGCGGCGAATCACGTTCAACACTTCCGACCGATCGACCGTGGACGCGTTCAATCGCGCATGCAGGGGGAATCGCCGCAGGCCGGTCAGCTGGCGCTTGGCCAGTTGCCGGGTGGCCGCGATCGCCCGCTCGCGGAACTGCGCGAAGTCGAGCTCTCCCGCCAGCCACTGCCAGCCCTGACGGTAGCCCACCGCACGCTGGGAAGGATGCTCCGCCGTCAGCTCGGGACGCTGCTTCAGGGCCATCAATTCGTCGACAAACCCGGCGTCCAGCATCGCGTCGAAGCGACGGGCGATCCGTTCGCGCAGGACGCCGCGATCCTCCGGCCACAGGGCCAGCGAGACCCAGCCCGCCGGCACGCGGGCCGCCGCGCCCTGCTGGAAGCTGGACAACGGCCGCCCCGTCGCCTCGAACACCTCCAGTGCCCGCAGGATGCGCTGCGGGTCGTTCGGGTGGATACGCGCCGCGGCCTCGGGATCCACCCCGGCGAGTTCGCGATGCAGGGCCTGCCCGCCCTCCACTTCCAGGCGCGCGCGCACTTGTTCACGCACTACATTCGGTACCTCGGGGATCTCGTCGAAACCATCCAGCAGGGCACGCAGGTACAGCAGGGTACCGCCCACCATCAAAGCCGTCCGGCCACGGGCGTGGATCCCGGCGATTGCCTCCCGGGCGTCGCGCGCGAAGTCGGCGGCACTGTAGGTGTCCTCCGGGTCGCGGATATCCAGCAGGTGGTGCGGCGCGCGGGTGCGTTCCTCCGCGGTGGGCTTCGCGGTGCCGATATCCATGCCGCGATAGACCAGCGCGGAGTCGACGCTGACGATCTCGCCCTCCAGCGCCTCGGCGAGCGCCAGCGACAGCGCGGTCTTGCCCGAGGCCGTCGGTCCGGCCAGGATCACCACCGGCGGGCGGCCGGGTCCGAATGTGCCCATCAACGCCCTCGAAGAAACAAGCGATCCAGCGCGTGGTGATCGAGCTCCACCCAGGTCGGGCGGCCGTGGTTGCACTGGCCGGAGCGTTCGGTCGCCTCCATGTCGCGCAGCAGCTGGTTCATCTCCGGGAGCGTCAGACGGCGCCCGGCGCGCACCGAGCCATGGCAGGCCATGGTGCCGAGCACGGCATTCATCTCGCCCTCGGCGCGGTGGCTGTAGCCGATGGCCGCGAGATCCGCGAGCACATCGCGCACCAGCTGCGCGGTATCACGCCCGCGCAGCAGCGCCGGGGCTGCCCGCAAGGTCAGCGTCTCGGGGCCCGCACGATCCAGCTCGAACCCCAGGGCACCCAGTACACCGGCATGTTCCTCGGCCAATGCGGCCTCGGTGGGCGTCACATCCAGTGGCTCCGGCACCAGCAAGGGCTGCGAGGTAATGCCCTGCGAGCCCCATTCGCGCTTGAGCCGCTCGTAGGTAATACGCTCGTGGGCCGCATGCATGTCGACCACGATCAGGCCGCGCGCGTTCTCGGCGAGGATAAAGGTCTCCGCGACCTGCCCCAGCGCGAAACCCAGCGGTGGCATACCTTCCGCATCATCGCTTTCACTCGCACCGCCCGCCGCCTCGAACGACCGGGGTGCGGGCTCGGCGACCGCGGCTGGCCCGCGGAATTCGGCCCAGGCCGCCGCATAATCCGATGATGTGCCAGAGGCATACTCGCGGCGATCACCCGCCCCGGCTGCAGGCGACCGGGCTTCGGCCCGGTACTCGGGCGCCCCCAGCCCGCTCAGGGCGCGCTCGCGCGGGAACGCCGGAATCGCCCGCTCCTGCGGCGCCGGAGCGGACCCGGTATCGGCTGGCAAATACCCGGGCATCCCGCCGTCCCCGGGACGCACATCGGCCAGCGCCTTGTGCAGGGCATGAAAGATGAAGTCGTGCACCATCCGCGACTCGCGGAAGCGCACCTCCTGCTTGGTGGGATGGGCGTTCACGTCCACCTGCACCGGGTCCAGTTCGAGCTCCAGCACGAACATCGGGTGACGCCCGTGGTAGAGCACATCCTGATAGGCCTTGCGCACGGCCGCCGCCAGCACGCGGTCGCGAATCGCGCGGCCATTGACGAAGAAAAACTGCTGGTCGGGCTGTGCCCGCGACTGGGTCGGCGCGCCCAGCCAGCCCGAGAGTTTGAGGCCGGCACGCTGCTCGCCCACCGGCGTCGCCGCGCCCATAAAGGCCTCGCCCAGCAGGGCACGCACGCGCTGGGCGGGGTCCGCTGCGGCGGGCAGGTCCAGCACCACACGATCGTTGTGGCGCAGGGTGAAGGCGACCTCCGGGCAGGCTGCCGCCTGGGTGCGGATGACGGTCTCGCAGTGATTGAACTCGGTACGCTCGGTGCGCACGAACTTGCGCCGCGCGGGGACATTGAAGAACAGGTCCCGCACCTCGACCGTCGTGCCCACCGGGTGCGCAGCCGGCGCCGCCTCGCGAAAGACATCCGAGCCATCACCGGTCAGGCGCCAGCCATTGCGCTCACCCTCCACCGCCGAGGTCATGGACAGGCGGGAGACGGACGCAATCGACGGCAGCGCCTCGCCGCGAAAGCCGAGGGTGTGCAAGGCCTCCAGGTCCTCCATCGAGCGGATCTTGCTGGTCGCATGGCGTGACAGTGCCAGCGGGAGCTCGTCGCGATGGATGCCGCAGCCATTGTCACTGATCTGGATCAGGCGGATGCCGCCCTGCTCCAGTCGTACCTCGATACGGGTCGACCCCGCGTCCAGGGCATTCTCCACCAGCTCCTTGACCACCGATGCCGGGCGCTCGACCACCTCGCCCGCCGCGATCTGGTTGATCAGTTGCTCGGAGAGTTTCTCGATGGACACGCGCAAATCCGTGGGCCGGGACAGGGGCCCACAAGCCTAGGGAAACACGGACCGATTTGCACGTTCGCGGGGCCTGCCGGCCTCGCCAGTGGCGGGCCGGGGCCTGAAACCGTGACCGCCTGCCAGGATGGGTTCAGGAATCGCGCGGGATGCGCAGGACCTGGCCGGCGTAGATGCGATCGTCACTGACGTTATTCGCCGAACGCAGGTCGGCCAGCGACAGGCTATAGCGGTCGGCAATCCCCGACAGGGTCTCGCCGGGGCGAATGATGTGCTGGTCCGGCTGGCCATCGGCGATCAGCGTGCCCGGGCGGGCATGCGTCGAAAAATAGGACCTCAGCCCGGTCAGCAGCGCATCCGCCAGCGAGTTCTGGAAGTCGCTGCTGCGCAGCTTGCGTTCCTCGGACGGGTTGGAGATGAACGCGGCCTCGACCAGGATGGACGGGACATCGGGCGAGCGCAGCACCGCGAAGTTGGCCCGCTCGACCTCCGGCTTGCGCACCTTGCCCACCCGGTGCAGCTCGGAAATCATGCGCTCGGCCAGGGTGTTGCTCGCCTCGAGACTGCCGCTCTGAGCCAGATCCAGCAGCACGTTGGTCAGGGAGTCATCCTTGCCGTTGATCGGCACACCGCCCAGCCGCAGGTCGGCCTGGTTCTCGCGCTGCGCCAGGAAGCGGGCGGCCTCGCTGGAGGCCCCGCGTTCGGAGAGCATATATACCGAGGAACCCTGCACGTTGCGATTGGCGATCGCGTCGGCGTGAATCGACACAAACACGTCGGCGTCCGCCTCGCGCGCACGCTCGATACGCTCGCGCAGGGGCAGGAAGTAATCGCCGGTACGAATCATCACCGCCTTCATGCCGCGCTCGTTGTCGACACGCTCGGCCAGCCGCTTGGATATTTGCAGGACCACGTCCTTCTCGCGGGTCCCGGCGGGGCCGATCGCGCCCGGGTCATGCCCGCCATGACCGGCGTCGATGGCAACCACCACATCACGCAGATCCTCCTGCGAGCGGCCACGGCGAGGTTCGCCGTTGTCGCGGGATTCCTCCCGGGCCGACTGCGTGGGGGCACCCTCACGGCTGGTCAGATCGAGCACCAGACGATGCGGCGAATCCTGGGCCGGCATCAGCTTGAAGCTGCGCGGCTCGATCGGCTTGCGCAGGTCGAACACCACGCGCAGATCGCCGCCGTCGCGCGGGGCGTGGCGGATCGACTCGACGACCGAACGCGGGTTGGAACTGAGCTTCAGCTCGTCCACCGCGCGGGCGTTCTTGATATCCACCACCAGACGATCGGGCGACTCGAGCTTGAACATCGAGTATTCGACATCGCCGTCCATGTCGAAGACCAAGCGCGTGGTGTCGCCATCCACGGACATGCGCACCCGCTCGACACCCGTGCGCGCGAGCGCGGGCAGCGGCAGCCCGACCAGCCCCAGGGCAGTCAGGGCGCGCAGCACCTGGCGGCGGCGCATATCCGGAATCGAGCTTTGGCCCACGGCGAATCCCTTTTAATTCAGGGGGTCTGCCTACATTGTGGACGCTTTTTCTGGAAAAGCAATAGCAAAATTCGTTCTTTATGAGCGAGATATCGCGGTTTTTGCGTGTGACATTGCAACTCATCCTTCGCGCACCACGAACCGGAACCCCACTCGATATTGGGATTTTTATCGGTTTTTCATTGAGTTAATAAACCCGAAAGGCTTTATCAACGAGCGCCCGGTAATCGGCAGCGGCCGGCCCGGACACATACAGCATGCGCCCGTCCGGTTCGTGCGCTTCCAGCCGCACCCGCAGATCCGGCTCCGGCAGCCAGCCGGCCCCGCGCTCCGGCCACTCCACCAGCCAGAGCGCCTGCTCACCAAAGGCCTCGCGCACCCCCAGGTACTCCAGCTCCTCCGGATCCGCCAGGCGATACAGGTCGAAGTGCAATACGCCGCGCCCCTGGAGTTCGTAGGGCTCCACCAGCGTGTAGGTGGGGCTGCGCACGTTGCCCGCATGCCCCAGCGCCTGCAGGAGGCCACGCGCCCAAGTGGTCTTGCCCGCCCCGAGATCCCCTTCCAGGTAGACGATCCGCAGGCCTTCCATCCCAGCCAGCACCGCGCCGGCCCGTTCCGTGGCCGCGGCGTCCGGCAGCCGGATCCCGGCGTTCACGTCCCCGCCTCCCCGGCGGCGGCGGGCAGCGCATCCGCCAGTTCGCCCGCCAGCAGCCCGCGCCAGCTGCCCAGCCGCGCGCGCAGAACCTGGCCCGCGGCACAATGCCAGGCCGCCCCGATCTCGGCCGCGGCACGCGCCTCCAATCCCTGAGCGCGCAGCGCGACGATAATCCCCGTGAGCACGTCTCCGCTCCCGGGGATCGCCATGCCGGCATGGCCTCCGGTCACACAGGTCAGTGGTTCGCCACCACCATCGGCGACCAGCGTCCCACCCCCCTTGAGCAGCGACACTCCGCCGAAGCGCTGCGCCAGCTCAAGCACCGCCGCCGGTCGATCCGACTCGACCTCCGTCGTCGGGCGATTCAGCAGGCGACCGGCCTCGCCCGGATGCGGCGTCAGGACCCAGGAATCCATCTGCCGAGGTGTCGCGGCCAGCAGATTGAGGGCATCGGCATCCACCACCAAGGGCACCCCGGCGTCGGCGACCGCATGCCACAGGCGGCGACCCCACTCCCCGGTACCCAGCCCCGGCCCTGCCGCGATCACATCCACCTGGCGGGCCAGGCGCAACAGATCCGAGGGCTCGGGGACCGCCCTCACCATGATCTCGGGCCGATCGGCATTGGCCCAGGCCGCATGATCCTCATGCGTGGCCAGTGTGACCCGCCCGGCCCCGGCCCGCAGGGCCGCCAGTGCCGTCAGACGGGCCGCCCCGGAGAACCCAGGCGCGCCCCCGACCACCAGCACATGCCCGGCGTCGCCCTTGTGCGCCCCCGGCCGACGGGCCGGCAGGCGATTTCGCCAACCCTCGGGGCCCAGATGCCGGGCCCGCGGCATCACACCCCGGGCAATCGGCTCGGGCAGATCCAGTCGCGCCACCTCCACGGTACCCGCGCAATCCACGCCCGCACCGGTGTGCAGGCCCAGCTTGTCGGCAATCATGGTCACGGTAAGCCGGGCGCGCACCGCGGGACCCGGCGCTGCCCCGGTATCCGCGTTGACCCCCGAGGGGATGTCCGCGGCCAGCACGGGCCGCCCGGAGGCATTCAGGCGCTCGACCACCTCGCCGTAGGCATCGTGCAAAGGCCGCTCCAGCCCGATACCGAACAGACAGTCGACCCACAGCTCGGCGTCCAGCGGGTCGAAGGCCTCGAGCGGCGCCATCGCACCCCCCTGTTCGGTCCAGCGCCGATGCGCCTTGCGGCCGTCCGACTCCGCGCGAGCGCGCGACGGGCCACCGTGGAGCCGCACATCCAGGCCGGCCTGCGCCGCCAGGCGCGCCAGCACATAACCGTCGCCCCCGTTGTTGCCGGGGCCGCAGAGGATGCCGAGCCGCCGCACATCGGGCCAGTGAGCTCTGACGGCCGCCAGCAGAGCGGCACCGGCCCGCTCCATCAATTCTCCGGGCGCGATCTCCGGCAGGGTCATGCCGGCTGCATCCAGGGCCCGCATGCCCTCGCTGTCGTAGAGCGCGCTGGTCAGGGGGATCCCCCCGGGTCCATCATTCACGTTTCTTGCCTCGATCGTAATGATTGCCGAAATCGTGCCTGAGCCCCTCGATCCACGCCAATGTGCCACGCTGGCCGAACAGATTCGGGCCTGGGGCCGCGAGCTGGGCTTCCAGGCCCTGCGCATTGCGCCCGCCACGGTCCCGGAGGCAGATCGCCAGCACCTGGATCGCTGGCTCGAGAAGGGCTCGCACGGCGAGATGGGCTGGATGGCCGAACACGCCGCACTGCGCCACGACCCCGCTCAGCTGATGGCGGGTGTACAGCGCGTAATCAGCGTGCGCATGGACTATTTCCCGCCGCGCACCCGGCGCCCCGCGATCCAGCTGGCCGAACGGGACCGCGCCTACGTCTCCCGTTACGCCCTCGGGCGGGACTACCACAAGCTGATCCGCAAGCGCCTGACCGAGCTCGGTCGGCGCATCGAATCCGAGGCAGGACCACACGGCTATCGCGCGTTTACCGACAGCGCCCCCATCCTGGAAAAGGCCCTGGCCGCGCGCGCCGGGCTCGGCTGGATCGGCAAGAACACCAATCTGCTCGCCCGCGAGAGCGGCTCCTGGTTTTTTCTCGGCGAGCTGTTCACGGACCTGCCGCTCCCGGTGGACGACCCGGTCGGCGAACACTGCGGGGCGTGTACCGCCTGCCTCGACATCTGCCCGACGCAGGCCTTTCGCGGGCCCTACGACCTGGACGCCCGGCGCTGCATCTCCTACCTGACCATCGAACTGAAGGGGTCGATCCCCGAAGATCTGCGCCCCTTGATCGGCAACCGCATCTACGGTTGCGACGACTGCCAGCTGGTCTGCCCGTGGAATCGCTTTGCCGAAGTCTCCGCGGAACCCGACTTCGTCGCCCGCCACGGGCTGGATGCCGCCAGCCTGGTGGAGCTGTTCGGCTGGGACGAGACCATCTTCCTGCACCGTACCAAGGGCATGGCCATCCGCCGCATCGGTCACGAGCAGTGGTTGCGCAACCTGGCGGTCGCCCTGGGCAATGGCCCGCCCTCCGCGGAGGCCGAGGCGGCCCTTCGCGCCCGCGCCGACCACCCCTCCCCCCTGGTACGCGAACACGTCGGCTGGGCACTCGAACGGTTGCGCAGCCCCTCGCCATCGCCGGCCGTGGATCACCTCTCCCGCCTCACCCAGGCGCCCGGACAATAACCAGCGACCAACGCTTGCCAGCACCCGCGCGACAGGTGACACTCGGGAGCGGATCCATGTTGCGACCCCCGCACCCTACGAAAGGATTCATCCTGTCGCCATGCCCGATCACCCGGACAGCACCCGCTTTCAGCGCCTGTTTGAACAGGCACCGGAGGCGCAGCTGGTGCTCAATCGAGCGGGCCATGTCGTCGCGGCAAACCAGGCCGCATCACGCCTGCTCGGCTACGCCCAGGACGAACTGACCGGCGGCATCCACATCACCACGATCGACCTCGAGGCCACGCAAGCCGACGTCGACCGTGCGCACGGCCAGCCCGACGAGCGCCTGCCGGCCCGCTTTGAAACGCGCTACCGCCGCCGCGACGGGGCGGAATTCCCGGCCGAGATCAATATCAACGCGATTCACACCGGGGAGGATATCGAGGTCCTGGCCACGGTCCGCGACATCACCCGGCAACAGCAGTCCGAGCAGGCCCTGCACGAACTGGAAACCCAGCTCTCGGCCACGATCCGTCACGCGCCGCTGCTCCTGTTCGGGCTGGGGCCCGATGGCGTTTTCACCCTGTCCGAGGGGGCTGCCCTGCACAGCCTGGGACTGCAACCCGGCGAGGTCGTCGGACAGGACGCACGCCTGTTGTACGCCGACCATCCGGCCATCCTGTCCGCGATCGACCGCGCGCTCGAGGGAGAACAATTCCAAAGCGAGGTCAAGGTCGGCGACAGCCACTTCGCCATCTCCTGGATGCCGATGGAGGTCGCCCAGTCATTTCAGCCAGGCGTGCTCGGTGTCGCCTGGGACATCACATCGCTGCGCGCGGCCGAGGCCAGCACCGCCTCGGAACGCGACCGGCTCCTGACCACGCTGCACTCCATCAGCGACGGCGTGCTGACCGCGGACACCACCGGGCGCCTGACCTATCTCAACCCGTCGGCGCGCGACCTGCTGGGCGTGGACGCCACGGCGGTCCAGGGCCAGCGCCTCGACGAGTTGCTGGAGCTCGAGGACACGCATACCGGCCACCGGGTTATGAATCCGGTCACGCAGTGCCTGGAAACGGGCATGACGCTGGAGTCGCCGGAGCGCGTGCTGCGCCGTCCGGACGGGGCCGCACGCGTGGTCCGTCTGCTGGTCTCGCCTCTGCGGCGACCGGACCACCACAGCGAGGGGGTCGTGGTCGTGCTGCACGACCACACCGAGCTGTGGCGCATGACCCAGCAACTGAACCACCAGGCTACCCACGACGAGCTCACCGGCCTGTGCAACCGCCGCGAGTTCGAACGCCGCCTGGACGAGGCCCTGCGCACCCTGGAGGAGGGCGACACACCCCACGCGCTGTTCTACATGGACCTGGACCAGTTCAAGATCATCAACGACACCTGCGGCCACCAGGCCGGGGACGCGCTGCTGCGCGAACTGGCCGATCTGCTGCCCGCCCATATCCGCGACAGCGACACCCTTGCGCGGCTCGGCGGCGACGAATTCGGGCTGCTGCTGAGGCACTGTCCAGTGGAACGCGCGGAGGCGATTGGCAACAAGCTGCTGGCCACGGCCCAGGGCCTGCGCTTCTCCTGGGAGGGCCGCCGCTTCGATGTCGGCATGAGCATCGGCCTGGTCCCGATCGAGGGCCCCGGCCAGAATCTTCCGGAGGTCCTCAGCCAGGCGGATTCCGCCTGCTACGTGGCCAAGGATCTCGGGCGCAACCGCCTCTATACCTGGAAGCCCTCCGACCAGATCCTGCGCCGGCGCCATGGCGAGATGGAATGGGTCGGCCGTCTGCGTGCGGCGCTGGAGGAGGCCCGGTTTGTCGCCTATGCCCAGCCAGTCAAGCCCCTGAACGGCGCCGATCTGCCACTGGACCATGTCGAGATCCTGCTGCGTCTGCACGGGGAAGACGGAACCCTGATCACCCCGGGTGCCTTCATCCCGGCCGCCGAGCGCTACCACCTGATGCCCGAGATCGATCGCCATGTGGTCGAACTCGTGTTTCGCCAGCTGGCCGATCACCGGGACCGGAACCCGCATCATGCCCCAGTCGTGGTGTCGATCAACCTGTCCGGACAATCGCTGGCGCAGGACGGGATGCTCGAGTTCATCACCAGCCGCATGAGCCAGTTCCGCATTCAGGCGCAGCAGATCATCTTCGAGGTTACCGAGACCGCCGCGATCAGCCATCACGACCGCGCGCAGGGGCTGATCCGGGCGCTGCGCTACATGGGTTGCCGCTTCTCCCTGGACGACTTCGGCAGCGGGCTGTCCTCGTTCGGCTACTTGAAGAACCTGCCGGTCGACTTCCTCAAGGTGGACGGCAGCTTCGTGCGCGACATCGCAACCAACGCCGTCGACGCGGCGATGGTCACCGCAATCCACCGCGTCGGCCATGTGCTCGGGCTGCGCACCATCGCCGAGTGCGTGGAATCCGAGGAGACGATGCACCACCTGCGCGAGATCGGACTCGACTTTGTCCAGGGCTACCACCTGGCAAAGCCGATCCCTTTGACCGATCACCTCGCAGCGCTTGCCAGCCAGGGAAACACCGATAACCAGGCTTGAACCCCCGCCTGCTGCCTCAACCCTTTAGATAGCCAACGCTTTCGCCTTGCCTGTTGCAAGCTGTTAGCGTGCAGCCATTCTCAATCGATCAACCGTGGGAACCCATGCCGTATTCGGAAGAACAGATCACCTCGACCCATCGCTGGTCGGACAAGACCTTCAGCTTCAAGACCACGCGCCCGGAAGGCCTGCAGTTCAAGAACGGGCAGTTCGTGACGCTGGGGCTGCGCCCCGAGGGCAAGCTGATCCCGCGCGCCTATTCGATCGTCTCCGAGCCCGAGGCCGAGGAACTGGAGTTCCTGAGCATCCACGTGCCCGACGGCGCGTTGACCAGCCGCCTGGCCCAGGCCGGGCCGGGCGATTCAGTCTGGATCAACACCAAGGTCACGGGCTCACTGACCTTCGACTACGTGCAGCCCGGACGCACCCTGTACATGCTCGCGACCGGAACGGGGCTGGCCCCGTTCATCTCGCTGATCCGCAGCCCGGAACTGTTCGAACACTTCGAAAACGCGGTGCTGGTGCACAGCGTGCGTACCGTCGAGGAGCTGGCCTATCGCCAGGAGATCGAGTCACGCATCAGCGACCGGCTGCGCTACGTACCGACGGTCACCCGCGAGAACCACGACTTTGCCTGCCCGATCGCGCAGCAGCCGTACGACAACAACC
Source organism: Thioalkalivibrio sp. HL-Eb18 (assembly GCF_000364985.1). Classification (NCBI taxonomy): domain Bacteria; kingdom Pseudomonadati; phylum Pseudomonadota; class Gammaproteobacteria; order Chromatiales; family Ectothiorhodospiraceae; genus Thioalkalivibrio; species Thioalkalivibrio sp. HL-Eb18. The sequence goes on along the minus strand of NZ_KB822964.1, from coordinate 19,568 downwards.
AGCGCGGGGCCGACATGTTCCGCTCCGGCGAACTGTTCCAGATCCTCAACCTGCCCCCGGCGGATCCGGAGCACGACCGCGTGATGCTCTGCGGCAACCCGGCGATGAACCGCGAAATGAGCGAATGGCTGGTCGAACATGGCTGGACCCAGACGAACTACAAGGGGGTCGGCAACTTCACCGTGGAGCAGGCCTTCGTGACCACGATGTCCGACTCGGACGACTGACTACCCCTGCGCCAGCAGTACCCAGCGGGCCGCATTGATCCGCTGCAGGGTGGCCGTGTCACCGCCCCGGTCGGGGTGGTGACGCTGGGCCAGGCGCCGATACTGCTGGCGGATCGCCGCCGCATCGACCGGATCCTCCAGCCCCAGCACCTCGAGCGCCTGTTCGCGCTGCTGATCCCGCGCCAGATGCGACCAGAACTCGCCCAGCAGCGCCTCCACCGCGGCCGCATCCATCCTCTCCAGCCGCATCAGGTCCAGGTAGTAGGCCCGCAACGGATCACCCCGCGCCGGCAGGCCTGATCCCGCATCCACCACCGGTAACGGCTCGACCCCGATATCCAGACAATGGATGCGCAGCCACTCGCCCTGCCCCGCGAGCTGGTCGCGCAGCCGGTACAGGCAGTGGAACAGCACAAAGTGGGTCTGGAACAGGCTCAACGGCTCCTGCAGGCGCGCCGCCGCGAACGGTTCCACGTCCAGATCACGCAGCTGCGCAATCAGCCCGTGCTCCGTACATCCGCGCGGATATTCGCGCACCGCCTCCAACACCCGCTCCAGCAATGCCGCATCCACCGGTGAACCGGCTGGCCGATTCCCATCGATCATGCGCCCGGAAACTCCCCGTCGACATAGACCCAGCGCCCGTCCTCGCGGTGGAAACGGCTGCGCTCGTGCAGGCGCACCCCCTGCCCGCGCACCCGCGAGCGGGCGACGAACTCGACCCAACCCTCCTGATCCTCCGGCCCGCCGGCCCCGGTCGCGCGGATCGCCAGACCCAGCCAGCGCTGGTCCGGCTCGAGCATCAGGGATTCCGGTCGCGTCGCGGCGGCCCAGGTCGCCAGCAGATAGTCCTCGCGCCCCTCCGCGAAGGCGGCATAGCGCGAGCGCATCAGCGCCTCCGCCGTCGGAGCCGCCGCCGCGCCGTCCAGATACGGCCCGCAGCAGACCGCCCGGTTCCGCCCGGACCCGCAAGCACACGCATCCCCCTTCCTGCGCCCGGCCTTGCCCAAGTGATACCCCCTCATCGAAGCCCCCGTCAGCATGCCCGAGCCATCGCCCCGGGTCGAACCCCCAATTCGGGGCTGGTCTTTCACCTGTGGAAACGTTAGGTTGCGAAAGCACCCAACGAAACGCTGATTCATGGCCAACATCCTGATCCTGGGCTGCGGCGATCTCGGCTGCGGCGTCGGAGAACAGCTCGCCGCAGCCGGCCACACGGTCTGGGGCCTGCGCCGCCAGCCGGAACGCATCCCGGAACCGATCCAGCCGCTGGCCGGCGACTTCGCCCGCGCGGACGCCCTGCCGCCGCTGCCCCCGGCACTGGACACCGTCTATTTCATCGCCACCCCGGGCGAGTTCACCGAGGCCGCGTACCGCCGCGCCTATGTCGACGGCCTGTGCAACACCCTGGCCGCGCTGGAACAGGCCCGCCAGCACCCGCGCCGCATCGTGTTCGTCTCCAGCACCTCGGTCTTCGGCACCGACGACGGGCGCTGGGTGGACGAGACCAGCCCGGCCGAGCCCACCCGCTTCTCCGGGCGTTGCCTGCTGGAGGCCGAGCAATTGCTGGCCGACAGCCCGTTTGCCGGCGTGGTCGTGCGCTTTGGCGGCATCTACGGGCCGGGGCGCGAATACCACCTGCGCAAGGTGCGCGAGGGCGTGCGCGGTCAGCACGAGGCACCGGTCTGGACCAACCGCATCCACCGCGAGGACTGCGTGGGCCTGCTGACCCACCTCTTCCACCTGGACGAGCCCGAGCCCCTCTATCTGGGCGTCGATGACGAGCCGGCCCTTCGCCACGAACTGCTCGGCTGGCTGGCGCAGGAGATGGAGCTCGATCCACCGGGGACGCCGCCGATGCCGGCCGGCGAGGTCTGCGGCAAGCACTGCCGCAACGCGCGGCTGCGTGCCAGCGGGTATCGCCTGCGCTATCCCGACTACCGCACCGGCTATCGCGCACTGCTCGACCAGCTCGCCACCACCTGAGCCACGCTCTCACGCTCTCAGGCTGGGCGTGCTCGGGCCCCGATGTTTAGGTGGTTACGCCTAACCGTCTGCCCTGCTGTGGCTGGCCCTGGTTCGTCGTTGGGTGTTTACGGTGGCTTCGGTCCGCATACTGCCTGGCGCTGACTCGCCAGCGCGCCGCGAGGTACTTTCTTGCTTGCCCAAGAAAGTACCCAAAGAAGGGCACCCGGATTTCGCCCGGGAACCTCGCTCCGGACGCGCTGGGCCGGCGGCGCTGAACTCGCTGCGCCTGCGGCTTCGATCAGACATCCAGCGCCCCGAATTTGTAGAAAACGGGCCGGCCCATCACGCCCTCCGCGAGGGGCTCCATACGGGAGGAGAAGGTCAAAACAGGCGGTATCCAGACACCAGCAGCCAGCCCGCACCCCGTAGGGTGCGGTTGAGCGCAGCGAAACGCACCGTTCCCCGCGCCGTGCGAAACCCTGATGCGATTCGCTCCGCTCATCCGCATCCTACGCCCCCCGGCACCCGCTCTGCGGGTGCGGCGCGCAACGGCCGCAGGCCGAGCGTGCCGAAGATGTCCGAAAATCTAGCCATCATCCACGAGCTATATCGCTGGGATAGCCGTTGTTTTGACCTACCTCCCCGTTGTCGTCGCGCCGAGTGGAGAGGGTTTTCGCGGGAGAAAAGGCGCTGGATGTCTGAGCGGCGCCGAAGGCGCAGCGAGTTCAGCGCCGCCCGCGAAAAGCCTCGGAGCGAGGGAAACCCCGGCCCGCACAGCGGGCCGGGGTCGCGGCAGTCGGGCGTGTTTCTTGGGTACTTCTTTGCACGAGCAAAGAAGTACCTCGCGGTGCGCTCGCGAAAGAGCGCGTGGCAGGCGGCCAGACGAAGCCACCGTAAACACCAGATGCCGAACCAAGGCCAGCCTCCACGGCAGACAGCCGGCCCACGCTGCATGCGCCGGGCGGCCAGCGCGCCACGCCGTTATAATGCGCGGCTTTCCCTACACTCCGACCCGAGCGCGCCCGCGATCATGGACAAGAGCTTCGACCCCAAGAGCATCGAGCAGACCCAGTACGAACGCTGGGAGGCCGCGAACATCTTCGCGCCGCCGGAGTCGGGCGAGGCCAACTACTGCATCCTGCTGCCGCCGCCGAACGTCACCGGCACCCTGCACATGGGGCATGCGTTCCAGCACACCCTGATGGACACCCTGATCCGCTACCGGCGCATGCATGGCGACCGCACGCTGTGGCAGGGCGGCACCGACCATGCGGGGATCGCCACCCAGATGGTGGTCGAGCGCCAGTTGGCCGCGGAGGGCAAGAGCCGCCACGACCTCGGGCGCGAGGACTTCCTGAAGGCCGTATGGGAGTGGAAACACGAATCCGGCGGCACCATCACCCGACAGATGCGCCGGCTGGGCGATTCGGTGGACTGGTCGCGCGAGCGCTTCACCATGGACGACGGGCTGTCCGAGGCGGTGCGCGAGGTCTTCGTGCGCCTGCATGACGAGGGCCTGATCTACCGCGGCAAGCGCCTGGTCAACTGGGATCCGGTGCTGCACACCGCGCTGTCCGACCTCGAGGTCCTGTCGGAGGAAGAGTCCGGCCACCTGTGGCACTTCCGCTACCCGCTGGCGGACGGCTCCGGGCACCTGACCGTGGCCACCACGCGCCCGGAGACCATGCTCGGCGACACCGCCGTCGCGGTGCATCCGGAGGACGAGCGCTACCGCCACCTGATCGGCAAGACGATCCGCCTGCCGCTGGTCGGGCGCGAGATCCCGATCATCGCCGACGACTACGTCGAGGCCGAGTTCGGCTCCGGCTGCGTAAAGATCACCCCGGCGCACGACTTCAACGACTATGCGATGGGTCAGCGCCACGACCTGCCGGTCATCAACATCCTGACCATCGATGCCTGCCTGAACGAAAACGTGCCCGAGGCCTACCAGGGCCTGGACCGCTATGAGGCGCGCAAGCGGGTGGTCGCGGATCTCGAGGCCGAAGGCCTGCTGGAGAAGATCGACGACCACAAGCTGATGGTCCCGCGCGGCGACCGTTCCGGCACCGTGGTCGAGCCCTACCTGACCGACCAGTGGTACGTGAAGGCCGGCCCGCTGGCCGAACCGGCGATCAAGGCGGTGGAGGATGGCCGCATCCGCTTCGTGCCGGAGAACTGGTCCAAGACCTACTTCGAGTGGATGCGCAACATCGAGGACTGGTGCATCTCGCGCCAGATCTGGTGGGGCCACCGCATCCCGGCCTGGTACGACGCCGATGGCAACGTGTATGTCGGCCGTTCCGAGGACGAAGTGCGCGAGAAGCACGGCCTGGGAGCCGAGGTGGCGCTGGAACAGGACGAGGACGTGCTCGACACCTGGTTCAGCTCGGCGCTGTGGCCATTCTCCACCCTCGGCTGGCCGCAGGAGACGCAGGAGCTCAGGGACTTTTACCCGACCAGCGTGCTGGTCACCGGCTTCGACATCATCTTCTTCTGGGTCGCCCGCATGATCATGATGGGCGAACACTTCATGGGGGATGTGCCGTTTCGCGAGGTCTATGTCACCGGCCTGATCCGCGACTCGGAAGGACAGAAGATGTCCAAGTCCAAGGGCAACGTGATCGATCCGATTGACCTGATCGACGGCATCAGCATCGACGACCTTGTGGCCAAGCGCACCCGTGGCCTGATGCAGCCGCAGATGGCGAAAAAGATCGAGAAGACCACGCGCAAGGCCTTCCCCGACGGCTTCCCCGCCTTCGGCACCGACGCCCTGCGCTTCACCCTGGCCGCACTGGCCACCACCGGGCGCGACATCAAGTTCGACCTCGGCCGCATCGAGGGCTACCGCAACTTCTGCAACAAGCTGTGGAACGCCTCGCGCTTCGTGCTGATGAACGTCGAGGGCCAGGACTGCTCGGCCGCCGCCGACACCGCGGAGCAGCGCACCCTCGCCGATCGCTGGATCCTTGATCGCCTGGCGGCCACCGCCGAGACCGCCACGCAGCAGCTTGATGCCTACCGCTTCGACCTCGCCGCGCAGACGCTGTACGAGTTCACCTGGCACGACTACTGCGACTGGTACCTGGAGCTGACCAAGCCGGTGCTGAACAACGACGCCACGCCGGAGGCGGTCAAGCGCGCCACGCGTCACACCCTGGTTACCGTCCTCGAGGCCCTGCTGCGCCTGCTGCACCCGGTGATGCCGTTCATCACCGAGGCGATCTGGACCAGCGTGAAGCCGCACGCCGGCATCGATGACGACATCGAGTTCCTGGTGCAGCGCCCCTGGCCGGCGCAGGACGCCTTCCCGCGCGATACCGCCGCCACCGCCGAGCTCGACTGGGTCAAGGACTTCATCACCGGGCTGCGCCGCATCCGCGCCGAGATGGACATCGCCCCGGGCAAGCCGCTGCCGGTGCTGGTGAAGAACTGGAGCGAGGCCGACCAGGAGCGCTACACACGCCACCGTGGCTTGCTGGAATTCCTCGCCAAGCCCGAGAGCGTCACCTGGCTGGATGCGGACGACGAGGCACCGGAGTCCGCGATGGCCCTGGTCGACGAGATGCAGTTGCTGATTCCGCTGGCCGGGCTGATCGACAAGGATGCCGAACTGGCACGACTGGACAAGGAAATCGGCAAACTCGACAAGAACCTCGAGCAGAGCGCAAAGCGTCTGTCCAACGAAAGTTTCGTCGACCGCGCTCCGGCCGAGGTGGTGCAGAAGGAACGCGACCGCGTCGCCGAGATGCAGGCCACCCGCGACCAGCTCGCCGGCCAGCGCGAACGGATCCGCGCGATGTAGCAGCGGCGAACGCTACTGCAGGGGATCAGCTGATCCGGTCGAGCATCCCCTGATGACGAATCAACCGGGCAACGAGCCGCCCGGTGTGATACCAGTGCAGCATCCAGATTTCCCGCGCCAGGCGCAGCTGCGGCACCCGGGGTGAGCGCTCGGCAGGACAGGGACAGACCTCGAGTCCCACCCCACGCGCGATGGCCACCGCCCGGGGCAGATGGAAGCGACTGGTCACGAGCACACAGCTCGGCAGGCGGCCGCCGGTACGCTGGGCGAGCAGGTCGCGGGCGTTTTGCAGGTTCTCCAGGGTGTGCCGCGAGTCCTCTTCACAGAAGATGCGAGAGGCCGCCATGCCGCGCTGACGCAGGAAGGCCGCCCCCGCGGCCGACTCGCTGGGCCCTTCCGGCGAGGTGTAGCCCCCCAGCAGCAGAACGCGGGCCTCCGGGTCGCGCCGCAACAGGCGCAGGGCGCGCAACAGGCGCAGCCGATAACCCGGTCCGGGGCGTCCCTCTTGTAACTGCTGTCCCAGGACGATGACCCAGGGGGCTCGCCCTGGACAGTGCAGACTGCGCACCCAGAGATGCATGCACCCCCACAGCACGAGCCAGCTAAGCCCCGCCGTTAGCACAATGACCAGATTGGACAGCCCGAAGGTCAGCAGCCCATCCGGCCCGACGCGCCGCAGTCCCACCCGGCCGCCGATCACGACTTGCCCCCCATACTTGCCCCCCGACGGTTCGCTTGGTGGCCGAGTCGCCTCAGCCCGTGAGAGCACCCACTCTGCCGGCCCGCCCCGCAAAACCGCTTATTCCCAGCATTCGGAGGGTACCACGCCCCCCTGGGGTTGCGTATCATCGGCCCCGGGCCGGGAGGTGCTGGGCGCGCCCAGCACCTCCCCAGGGAGAGACGATTTCGGATTACGCCGCTATTTAGGGGAGAGACGTGGCAGCACAAACCGCAATGGAACAGGAAGTCGCCCGACTGATCGTCGACAGCCTGAATCTCGAAGAGGTCAGCCCCGAGGACATCGAGCCGGAGGCCCCCTTGTTCCGCGAGGGCCTTGGACTGGACTCGATCGATGCGCTGGAACTGGCGCTGGCCATCTCGCGTGCCTATGGTGTGCAGATCCGTTCGGATGACGAGAACAACCGCCAGATATTCGCATCCTTGCGGGCCCTGACCGCCCATATCGAGGCGCATCGAGCCACGTCGTGAGCCCCCGTCTCGCCGCCGCGGTAGCCCTGGGCTACCCGGTGGCCGTGATCGCGGGCAGCTTCCTGGAGCTGCCGCAACTGCCGCTGACCTGGCTGGTGCTGCTCATACTGGTCCTGGCCTGGCCGGCCCTGCCCGTACTCGGCCGAGCGGTAATGGCCCTGGCGCTGGTCGTGCTAGCGTTGCTTCTGGGGACCGAGCCAGCCGGGAAATGGCTGATCTATGCGGTACCGGTGCTTGTTCAGGGGGCCCTGGCCTGGCTGTTTGCCCGCTCCCTGCGCCCGGGCTCCACGCCCCTGATCACCCGGTATGCACTGGCCATGGGCGCCTCCGACAGCCCGCCGGTGCATCGCTATACGCGGCGGCTTACGGTTGCCTGGGCCCTGCTGTGCGGTGGGCTGGCCCTGCTGTCGGCGGTCCTCGCGGTGACGGTATCCACCACCACCTGGGCCATATTCGCAAATGGGATCAACTATCTGTTCCTGGCGGCTCTGTTCATGCTGGAATATCCATTACGATGCTGGCTCCTGCGCGACGAACCCCGGGCGGGTTTCCTGCGCTACCTCGCCGCACTGGCGCGCGCCGACCACCGCCACATCCTGAGGCAACGATGAGGAACTCGAACACGCTAGCGTTGATTGCCGACCACCCAACGCCACTGGCCTGGGTGGCGGGCCGCCGTGTCTCGCGGGCTGCATTTCTGGCGGATGTCCGCACCCTCGCCCGACGAATCCCGGCCGGCGGAGCCCACTTCAACCTTTGCGAGGATCGCTATCGCTTTGCGGTCGCGTTTGCCGCGATCCTGCTACGCGGCGGTGCCAGCATCCTTCCCCCGAACCGTGCCCGCACCACCCTGAGCGAGATCGCCGAACGTCATCCGGGCGCGCACGCCCTGGTGGACGAGCGGGACCTCCTGGTCACCACCCCCGCCATCCCGGTCACCGCAGGCGGCACGGAGCACACCCATGACGTGGGCGCGATCCCGGAGATCCCGGCGGATCAGGTTGCGGTGCACGCCTATACCTCGGGCAGTACCGGACAGCCCACTGCCCACAGCAGGAGCTGGAGCAGCCTTCATGTCGTGACGGCACAGGCCCTGCGCCGCTTCGGACTGGATACCGACGGGGGAACGCTGGTGGGGACGGTCCCCGCACAGCACATGTACGGCCTGGAATCCACGGTGCTGTATGCCCTGCTCGGCCCCTGCACCCTGCTGGCCGAGCGCCCATTCTTCCCGGACGATATCCGCCAGGCCCTGGCCGAGCATGCCCCGGCGAACCTTGTTACGACCCCGTTTCACCTGGACGCCTGCCTGCGGGCGGGGCTCACCTGGCCCAGGGCGGCGCGCATCCTCAGCGCCACGGCCCCACTGGAACAAGACCGGGCCCAGGCCGCGGAAACACTGTTTGGCACGACCGTCCGCGAGATCTACGGCTGCACCGAGGCCGGGGCGATTGCCAGCCGCGAGACGGCCCGAGAGCACCTGTGGACGGTCTATGACGGGATTGCCCTGACGACGCGGGACAGCGAACAGGTCGCGGTACAGGGGCCCCAGCATCCGGCACCGGTTCCCCTGCCCGACCGTATCGAGCGGGAAGATAACCAGCACTTTCGCATGCGCGGTCGCCTGGCGGATCAGCTCAATATCGCCGGCAAACGCGCCTCGCTGGCCGAATTGAACCGGCGCCTGAACGCCATCCCCGGCGTACAGGACGGCGTGTTCATCCCGCCCGACCCGGGGCAGGACAGCGGGACTGCACGCCTGGCCGCGATTGTCGTCGCGCCCGAACGCTCCGAAGCCGAGATCCTGGCCGCACTGGCCGAAACCACGGACCCACTGTTCCTCCCGCGCCCGCTCATCCGAGTGGATACCCTTCCCCGCAGCGCGACGGGCAAGGTCCCGCGCCAGGTCCTGCTGGACCTGCTGCACCAGCACAGCCAGTGCGCCTGAGCAATGGGACCGATCACCGCCACGCACCGCATCCCGGCCAGCCACCCCTCGCTGCCCGGACATTTCCCCGGCCAGCCCGTGGTACCGGGCGTGGTCATCCTGGACACGGTGGACGCCGTCGCGCGCGCAAGCGGTCTGGGGCCGGTGGCCACCCTGGCACGGGCCAAATTCCTGGCGCCGTTGCTCCCGGAGGTCGACTTCCGAGTAGAGATTGATCCCCCCGGTACCAGCGGCCTGCGGGCATTCCGCGTTATCGGCAATGGCGCAGAGACACCCGAACTCCTGTGTAGCGGACAACTGAGGCTGCACGACGACGGTCAATCGGCATGAGCCGCGGGTGGTTCAGCCAGGGGGAGCGAGGGTCCCCCCTGGCCCTGCGCATCATCCTGTGGGTCGCCTTGCATCTCGGGCGGCCGGCCGGACGCGCACTGCTCTACCCGATCACCGCCTACTTTCTCCTGTTTGCACCGAAGTCCCGGGGTTACAGCCGGGACTACCTGCGCCGTGTGCTCGGGCGCGAGCCGCGTCTACGCGAGATCGCCCGACACTTCCACAGCTTCGCGGCCGTGATCCTGGACCGTGTGTTTCTACTAGCCGGCAAGGACGCGTGCCTGGATCTTCATGTTCACGAGCGCGAGATCTTCCTCGAGCACGTCGAAAGCGGCCGCGGGGCCCTGCTGCTAGGGGCACACCTGGGCAGTTTCGAGGCCCTGCGGGTACTGGCGGTCGGCAAGAACGACTTTCCGGTGCGCGTACTGATGTACCGCGATCACAACCAGCGCATCACCCAGTTGCTGGAGGCGCTCAACCCCGAGGTCGCCGCGTCGGTCATTCCCCTGGGCGACACCGAGACCCTGCTGCACGCGCGCGACTGTCTGGAACAGGGGGGGATTGTGGCCACCCTGGCCGATCGCGTGGCCGAGAGCGACAAGATGGTGGAATGCCGTTTCCTCGGGGGCCGGGCCTTTTTTCCCCAGGGCCCGCTGCTGCTGGCCGCAGTACTCAAGGTCCCGGTCATCCTGTGCTTCGGCCTCTATCGCGGCGGCAATCGCTACGATATCGTCTTTGAGCGCTTTGCCGACGTCCTCGAGGCCCCCCGCGGCCGACGCGAAGAGGCCCTGGCCGAATGGGTGCAACGCTACGCCGATCGCCTCGAGACGCGCGTGCGCGAGGCCCCGTACAACTGGTTCAACTTCTATGATTTCTGGAATGACTCGTCCCGCTAAGCCTTGTTTCCGGCAACTGCCCAGGGTGCGGGTACTGGCCCTGGCGGTGCTCCTGCTGACCTGCCCGCTGTTCGCACAGGCGGAGACCTCCGGCGACACACTGGACCAGATCCTGGAAGCACTGGCCGACAATCCGCCATCACGTATCGACTTTCGCGAAACCCGTCAGGACCCCCTGCTCGAATTCCCCGAGACCCGTACCGGCACGCTGGTGTTCGAGCCGCCGGATACTCTGGAGCGCCGTATGGATGGCGACGGCGGTGAACGCGTGCGTATCGAGGGACGCCAGGTAATCGTGGAGCGCCGAGGCTCCAGCCGCGAGGTGGACCTGGACGAGCAGCCGGGCCTGGCCGCGTTTGCCGCCTTGTTCCGCTCCCTTGCCAAGGGGGAACGCGAGGGACTGGAAGAACACTTCGAAGTCGACACCGAAGGCGACCTGGAGGCCTGGAAGCTGGAACTCACTCCGCGTGACCGCGCCCTTCGGCGCATGATCCTCGGACTCAACCTCCAGGGCGAGGGCGGTGCCCTCCTGCGCCTGGATACCGAGGAGTCCGGAGGGCGCCACAGCCGCATGCAGCTCGATCCGCAAGACGGCGACTGATTGGTGCCGAATCGCTTTCCCCTGTCACCGGGACCGGCACTCTGGCTGATCGGGCTGCTGGTGGCAGCCAGCATCCTGCTGTGGCGGGGCGAACTGGTAACCGACCTCCAGGGCTTCACCCCGGAGCCGGTCACCGAGACCGGGGTGGCGCTGGACCCCGGGGGCGGCCCGGCCGGACAGATCCTGCTGCTGGGCCTCGAGGGCGGGAACAGCCGGGCACGCGCGGATGCCAGCGACCATCTGGTCCAGGCGCTGCGCGACCACCCCGCGGTCGCGGAGATCCGTAACGGGCGTCTCGACCCGGATGACCCCGCCCTGGATTTCCTGCTTGAGCACCGCTATCTCCTGAGCCCCGAGGTCACCCCGGAGCGCTTCTCTGTCGACACCCTGCGCGACCAGCTCGAGGAACGTCGGGAGGACCTCGGTAGTGCCGCCCCGCTGATGCCCCGGGAACTGATCGGCCGCGACCCCACGGGCGAATCACTGGTGGTGCTCGAACAGTTGGGACAGGCTGGTGGCGGGGGCGAACGCGACCGCCACGGCGTCTGGGTCGACCCCGAGCGCGAGCGGGCCCTGCTGGTCTTGCACAGCGCGGCTGAAGGCATGGATCTGGACGGTCAGCAAGCGCTCCTGAAGGCGCTGGACGAGACCTTCGCCGAGTACGCGGACGACCTGGATCTGCTCATCGCGGGGCCCGCCGTGATTGCGGTCGAAGCGCGCGGGCGCATCCGGGGCGAGATCACCGCCTTCAGCCTGGCCGCCAGCCTTGCCCTGGCCACACTCCTGCTGGTCGTGTTCCGCCACCCCCACCCCGTCTGGCTCGCGGCCGTTCCACTGGCGACCGGCATTCTGTCCGGCGCCGCGGTGGTGACAATGGTATTCGGTCACCTGCACGGGATCGCACTGGCGTTCGGCATTACCGTGCTGGGCATCGCGCTCGACTACCCATTGCACCTGTTCGCGCACAGCCGGCCGCCCCCGCGTGACGGGATGCGCGGCGTGGCACGCGAGCTGTGGCCGGCGATTGGCCTGGGCGCCGGGAGCACGGTACTGGTCTACGCGCTAATGGCGATCACGGGGTTTTCCGGCATGGCCCAGCTCGGGCTGTTCGTGCTGACCGGAGTTGGCGTGGCCGCGATCACCACGCGCTGGGTACTGCCTCGCCTGATGCCACAGGCGTTGCAGCGTGACGGGGTACCACCGGCCCGCCTCCCGGTACCGGCCGCTCTGACGCAGCCTCCGGTGGCGGCGCGCTGGATCCTGGCCGCCTCCGTGCTGGGGGCGCTGGTGGTTATCGCCAGCACCGACCCGTTCCCCTGGGAGGGCAACCTGGGCGCCCTGCACCCGGTCCCGCAGGAGCACATCGACCGCGACCGCGAACTGCGCCACGCCCTGGGACTGCCAGATATCCGCCATGCCCTGCTGATTACCGCTCCGGACCCCGAGCGGGCGCTACAGGCCATCGAAGCGCTGAACCCGGGCCTTGAAGATCTGCGCGACCAGGGGACGCTGACGGACTACGACCATGCGGCCCAGGTCCTGCCGAGCCAGACCTTGCAGCGCATACGCCAGGAGGCCCTGCCCGCCGCGGACACCCTGCGCGCGCGACTGGACACCGCGGTCGACGGGCTGGGTTTCCGCGCGGATGCCTTCGAGCCCTTTCTGGAGGATGTGGCCCGGACCCGCGACCTGGAGCCGCTCACACCGGAGACGCTTCCGGAAGGACCGCTGCGCCAGACGACAGGGACTCTGCTGATGCCGGACGTGGACCGCGGCGACTGGCTGGCCTGGGTGCGGCTCAGCGGCGTGGAGGATGCAACCGCGGTGAGACAATGGCTGCAGCGGGAACCGCTGGCAGACCTGCCCGGCCTGGCCGATGTGGGCGTGCAGCACGTGGATTTTCTGCGCGCCTCGGAGGACCTGGTCAGCGGATTCCGCGATCAGGCGCTGGAGCGGCTGGCCCTCGGCGTGGTGGCCGTCGCCCTGTTACTGCTGCTGGTCACGCGCGCGCCCGGGCGCAGCCTGCGCATCCTGACCGCGGTAGGGAGCGGGCTGGTCCTGACCGTGGCTGCGCTGATCCTGCTCGGAATTCCCCTGTCCCTTTTCCACCTGATCGCGCTGCTGCTGATCGTTGGCCTGTGCCTGGACTACGCCGTGTTTTTCAGCCGCCCGCTGAGCGACCTGCGCGCACGGCAGAACACAGCCGCCTCGGTCAGCATCTGCGCATTATCCACCGTGGCCGTGTTTGGCCTGCTGGCCCTTTCCAGTCTGCCGGTACTGCGCGCCATGGGGCTCACGGTAGTACTGGGCGTGGTATTTTCCTTTCTCGCAGCCGCGCTTCTGGCGCAGCCCCCCCGGTCGCGCCGTACAGTAGTCACCAACAATCCCTGACCCCACCGCCAACAGTCCCGCCAACCGCAGCCCGCCGAATGAATCCACTGGTCATCTCCGCCCACACCCTGACCTCCGCCACCGGAACCGGCCGCCAGGCCAATGCCGATGCTCTGCTCAAAGGGCATAGCGGACTGCGCGCCTGCGACCTGGACTCCGTGCAGCTGGACACCCACATCGGGCGTGTGACGGATGTGGAGGAGATCGTGCTGACGGATCACCTGGCCCCGTTCCAGTGCCGCAACCACCAGTTGGCCGAGCTGGGGCTGCGGCAGGATGGCTTCATCGAGGCCGTCGAGACCGCGCGCGAACGTTACGGTGCCGGACGTATCGCAGTCCTGATGGGCACAAGCACCTCGGGGATTGCCGCGACGGAACAGGCCTACCACCGCCGCGACCCGGCTACCGGGGACCTGCCACCGGACTACGACTACCAGCACACCCAGAACATGTTCTCGCTGGCCGATTTCGTCGGTACCCGGCTCGGCCTGCGGGGCCCGGCGATGGTGGTCTCCACGGCCTGCTCGTCCAGCGCCAAGGTCTTTGCCGATGCCGAACGCTTTATTGCGGCGGGGCTCTGCGATGCGGCGGTGGTCGGCGGTGTGGACAGTCTCTGCGGGATGACCCTGCACGGCTTCAATGCGCTGCAACTCGTGGCACCGGAACCCTGCCGCCCGCTGCATGCCGAGCGCGCCGGCATCTCCATCGGCGAGGCCGCCGGTTTCTTCCTGCTGGAGAGGCCCGACAGCGGCGCGGCCGGTCCCCGGCTGATCGGCCACGGCGAATCCAGCGATGCCCACCACATGTCGGCCCCGCATCCGGAGGGACTCGGCGCCGCGAGCGCCATGGAGCAGGCCCTCACGCGGTCACAGCGGTCCGCCGGGGCCATCGATTATGTGCTCATGCATGCCACCGCGACCCCGGCCAACGACCGCTCCGAGGCACGCGCCCTGGCGCGCCTGTTTGGTGCAGACAGCCGCGCCACCGGCACCAAGGGCCTGACCGGCCATACCCTCGGGGCGGCCGGGGCCGTCGGGGTCGCGCAGGCACTGGCCAGCCTGGAGCGGGGCTTCGTACCCGCCACGGCAGGACTGGACCGTCCGGACCCCGAGCTTGAACTGGACGCCCGAGGGGTCGCCGAGGAACGCGAGATCCGCCATGTACTCGTAAATGCCTTCGGCTTCGGCGGCAACAACTGCAGCCTGCTGCTGGAGGCCGCATGAAGGTTGGCATTGCGGGCGTTGGCCTGCTGGGCCCGGGCCTGGCCGATTTCGCCTCGGCACGCCCCGTCCTCGCCGGACAGGAGCCCTATGAGCGGGCGCCGGTGACCATCCCGCCGACCACCCTGCTGCCGGCCAACGAGCGCCGCCGCACGACGGACACGATTCGCCTGGCGCTGAAGGCCGCAGAGGAGGCCACAGCCGACTGCGACCGCAGCCAGCTGCGCTCGGTGTTCGCCTCGTCCTCCGGGGACATGGACATCATCGACCGCATCTGCGAGGCCCTGACACAGGCGGAGCCCATGGTCTCGCCCGTGCAGTTCCACAACTCGGTACACAACGCGCCGGCCGGCAACTGGTCGATCGCGACGGGAAATCCAGCCCCGGCAACGGCCATCTCCGGTTTCGATGCGACGCTGGCGGCAGGACTGCTGGAGGCCGCCACGCTACTGCAGGCTGACGGTGGCGAGGTCCTGCTGGCTGCTTACGATGTCGCTTCCATGGCCACGTTCCGGCGTGTACGGCCCATCACCGAGCCGTTCGCCGTCGGTCTGCGCCTGGGCCCCGCCGTTGCCGGGCGGCCCACCCTCGAACTGGCCTTGGGCGAAGGAGGCGATCCAACCCCCTGCCGCCAGGATTCGCTGGAGGCCCTGCGCGGCACCAACCCCGCGGCCCGTGCCCTGCCCCTGCTGGAGGTCCTCGCG
Source organism: Thioalkalivibrio sp. HL-Eb18 (assembly GCF_000364985.1). Taxonomy (NCBI): domain Bacteria; kingdom Pseudomonadati; phylum Pseudomonadota; class Gammaproteobacteria; order Chromatiales; family Ectothiorhodospiraceae; genus Thioalkalivibrio; species Thioalkalivibrio sp. HL-Eb18. The sequence continues at coordinate 4,266 of NZ_KB822964.1, read as the reverse complement.
CGCGGCGAAGGCGGTCATGTTACGCTTGCCGCGCCGCTGGGGCGATCGCTGGAGATCCGCGTCACGCCCTGATCTTTCCGCGGTTCGCCTCACTCTCTGCGACGGATCAGGACGATCCCACACATGAAGGCCGCCAGCCCCCAACTGAACCACGAGGCGATCTGCCGCCTGCTGCCGCATGCAGGCGCAATGTGCCTGCTGGAGACGGTGGTCGAATGGGACGAACAGGCGATCCGTTGCCGCGCCATCAGCCACCGCGCCCCTGATAACCCCTTGCGCAACACCACCGGGCTCCCGGCCCTGTCGGCGCTGGAGTACGGCGCCCAGGCGATGGCCGTGCATGGCGCCCTGCTGGCCGACGCCGGACCACCCAAGCCCGGCTTCCTGGCCGCGGTCCGCAACCTGCGCGTGCACCGGACGGTGCTGGACGACCTGAACGTGGACCTCGACATCACGGCCCGCAGCGTGATGTCGGATCGCAACAGCTCCATCTATGATCTCGAGGTATCGGCCGACGGCGAGCCCGTCCTGTCCGCACGCGCGACCGTGATCCTGCAAACCGAGGACACCCCGACATGAGCCATCGCGCACTGATCACCGGCGCCAGCGGTGCCATTGGCCAGGCCATCGCACGGGCCCTGGCCGACAGCGGCTGCGAGGTCCTGCTGCACGCACACCGCAACCCGGGCCCCGCCTGGGACCTGGCGGAACAGATCCACTCCGACGGCGGTCAGGCGGATGTCCTGGTCTTCGACATCACCGACGCCGCTGCCGCGCGGGCGCAGCTGGAGCCCGTCGCGGCTGCGCAGCCGGTGCAGATCCTGGTTCACAACGCGGGCGTGCACGACGACGCGCCGCTGGCCGGCATGAGCCCGGAACAATGGGCCCGGCCGATCGACGTCGCACTCAACGGGTTCTACAACGTGACCCAGCCGCTGCTACTGCCCATGATCACCACCCGCTGGGGGCGCGTGATTGCGATCTCCTCGGTGGCCGGCGTGGTGGGCAACCGCGGCCAGGCCAACTATGCCGCGGCCAAATCCGGGCTGCACGGGGCCATTCGCTCTCTGGCGCAGGAGGTCGGGTCGCGCGGCATCACGGCCAATGCGGTCGCGCCGGGGATCATCGAGACCGCGATGAGCGAGTCGAGCTTCGACACCGAGACGATCAGGCGCATGGTGCCCGCGCAGCGCGCCGGACGCCCCGAGGAAGTCGCCGGACTGGTGGCGTATCTGACCTCCGATCACGCCGGCTATGTCTCCGGCCAGGTGATCGGCATCAATGGCGCACTGGCCTGACCCGAACCGATGGCGATCGTCCACGCGCTGATACCGGCCCATAACGAGGCCCCCACGATCGCCGCCGTCGTCGCGGCCACGCGCCCCCATGTCGACCGGGTAATCGTGGTCGACGACGGCTCGCAGGACGGCACTGCCGAACGGGTCGAGACACAGCCCGGGATGGTGGAACTCCTGCGACTACCCCGCAATCGTGGCAAGGCGAATGCGCTGTGGACGGGCATGCAGCACGCCCTGGAACAGGGAGCGGATGCCGTAATCACGCTGGATGCGGACGGCCAGCACGATGCCTCGGAGATCCCGAACCTGATCACCGCCTGGCACACCCACCCTCACCATCTGGTGATCGGGGCACGACTCAAGGGCCGGGAAGCAACGCCCCCTCTGCGCCTGTTCGGCAACCGCACCGCCGACTTCTGGATTGGCTGGGCCTCGGGACAGCCGCTGCGCGATTCGCAGTCCGGCTTTCGGCTGTATCCGGCAGCACTGCTGCGACAACTGCATCTACCCCATGGCGAGCGCCGCAGCTTCGTATTCGAGAGCGAGGTCCTGATCGAGGCCGAGCGCCTGGGCTTCCCGGTCACCCTGGTACCCGTGCGCTGCATCTACCCGGACCAGCACCGCGCCAGCCATTTCCGCGCCGCAACGGATACCCTGCGCATTATCCAGATGGTCGCCCTGCGCCTGCTGGCACGTGGCCTGCACCCGCTTGGTCTATTGAGGCATCTGGGACTGCTTCGCAGACCCTGAAAACCGCGACAAGGCTCGGATTCACAAACCTTTTTCCAGGGCGGGCATGGCAATTCGCGGTCACGCTGCCTACACTGCCAGGTGATCATCCACCATCAAGGACAACACCAATGTCTGCAAGGCTCCTGCTGATCCTGCTCGTGGCCGGCGTGCTCGTACTCGCGGGCTGCCGCGGTACCGCACCGGTGCATGATGTCAGCGACACCACGATCACCGATGTGCACGGCGAGCGCCCAAGCGCAGAGCAGATGCAGCAGGCGATCCGCAACGCCGGCACGGCACTGGGCTGGCAGATCAGCGAAACCGAGCCCGGCCTGCTCGAAGGTCGGCTGTCGCTGCGCGACCATATTGCAGTGGTCGAAATCCCCTACAGCGACGGGGCGTACAGCATCCGCTACAAGGACAGCTCGAACCTCAACTACGAAGATGGTCGCATCCACCCGAATTACAACAACTGGGTACAGAATCTGGACAACCAGATCCGCGCGGAAATCTCGGCGCTCTAATCCCGTTACTCCCCTATAGCCACCCCGACAAACAGAAAGGCCGGGCATTCGCCCGGCCTTTCTCTGGTCTGCTCATCCGATTACGCACCGGCAGCAGAAGGAGGGTTCGCCCGCCTAATCGGCCCGCGGACGCGACGGCGACTGTTCGGCGTCGGAGGACTCGCGGTAGTCGCTCTCGTAGCGCCGGTCGGGTACATCGCCCTCCGGCTCCGAGTCGCGTTCGCGGTGACTGCGGCCCTCGCCCGGACTGCCGCCGTAATCACGATTCGGCACGTTCGACAACAGGCGCCCCGCGCGATCCTCCAGGCGGTCCCGGGTCGGCTTGTCTGCCAGCTCCTCCGCACTCTGGGCGAGGTGGTGGTAGAGGTCGCGATAGGAACCGGCCATGGTCGCGAACAGGGTGGCGGTACGATCAAAGTGGTCGTTGACCTGACCGCGATAGCGCGTCAGTTCCTGCATGCGCCGATCCAGCTCTTCCTCCAGCTCGCGGATCAGTTTGCGTTCGTCACTGGTGACGCGCCCAACCCAGAAACCCACCAGGCCGGCTACCACGATCGCCAGAATTCCGAGGGCCGTCCACAGCCCGACTGCCGTTTGATCTTCCACTGTCACCTTCCGCGAGGAAACACGGTCGCCATTGTGCCGCAGGGCCGTCGCGAACGCACTCGTCGTCACCATTCCCGGCCATGCTAATCTCGCTCAACGCGAACCAAGTCAATGGAACCCGCCCGAGCGGGTGACGGACAACGATTCGATCGCCCGTCGCGATCGTCGACACACATAGCCAAAGGCCCCCTGAACCATGCGCCCAAGGCAGACCACACGCTGGCCATCCCTGATCCTGGTCATCGGCCTGGCCGGGCTCCTGTCCGGTTGCGCCCCGACCACCCTCAAGGCCCCGGCGGAACCCGAAGACCCGGTGACCGTGGCCGTGCTCGACCATGGCCGCCACTCCAGCCTGGTGCTGCCGACCGAGCCGCCCGGGCACTGGCTGCGCTATTCCTATGGCGACTGGTCGTTCTATGTCGAACGCAATACCGGACCGGGTGCGATGCTGGCGGCCGTCTTCGCCTCGACCCGCGCAGCACTGGGGCGCCAGGAACTTGAGGGCGCCGATCTCAACGCCGCCGTGCGCACGAGTCTGCGGGTCCCGCTGGAGGACATCCACCACATCGAGGTCCCCGCCACGCGGGCGCAGGCGCTGATCGAAAAGCTCGAGGCCATATGGGAAGAAGGAGCCGACGAGCGCGTCGACTCGGCGGCCTGGGGCATGAGCTTCGTCCACCACCCGGATGCCTACACTCTGCGCCACAACTCGAACCACGTGGTCGCCCAGTGGCTGGAGAGCCTGGACGTCGAGGTATCGAAGAAACCGGTGCTCTCGAACTGGCAGGTCGAAACCCGCTAATCCAGGGAAACTCTGAAATCAGTGTTCCCTAGGGAGACGCTGATTTAATCGCACGTCCGCGTTGGTGCCCCCTGTTTTCCGAGACAAGGCGCGTCGTGCAGCGGGTAGTGGTTCTACCCGCAAGCGGCGCAACGCAGGATCGGGGAACAGGGGGCACCAACCCCACAAGCCATTAAAAGCAGGGGCTCGGCCGCTTTTGCGTGGGAACGGCGTTGCGGCTCCTTTGTGCAGAATGACTGCACGGCGGTCACCGCGCCTTGTTCACACGCAAAAGCGGCTCGAGCGCGGACGTGCGATTAAATCA